>JBEIEG010000300.1:0-3362 GCA_040383035.1 Hyphomonadaceae bacterium
CAAAGCTTTCACCGGCGTTGTTGTGCCTACCGCTCTGCGGCCTGCCAGCAAGTCTGCGCAAAAGTCTGAAGCTTCGGAGGAGTTGGTCGCCATGCGGGCTCAAATGGCTGCGATGCAGGCGCGCCTCGACAAGCTTGACGGAACACACGGCTAAAACACGCAAACTGCCTGTGGCTGTTGGCGACGGTGCGAACGCGTCATCGCCCCCTTTCCCCTGTGACAAACCCGTGGCAGAAACTCTGCCAGCACATCAGATGCCGGGTTTAAACAACATTCTCAGGGGGAAGCCTTATGACCACAATTTTTGACCTCAGCGGCAAGACTGCCATCGTCACTGGCTCGTCACGCGGGATTGGCAAAGCCATTGTCGAGCAAATGGCCGATCATGGCGCCAATGTCGTCGTCTCGTCGCGCAAAGCTGGCCCCTGTGAAGATGTCGCTAATGCCATCAATGCCAAGCATGGCGATGGACGCGCGCTGGCGGTGCCTGCCAATATCTCCTCGAAGGAAGACCTCCAGCGCTTGGTCGACCAAACCAACGAGCGCTTTGGCCAGATTGATATCGTGGTCTGTAACGCGGCTTCCAATCCTTATTACGGCCCGATGGCTGGGATTGCTGACGATGTGTTTGCGAAAATCCTGCAGAACAACATCATCTCGAACCATTGGCTGATCTCCATGGTCGCGCCGCAAATGGTGGCGCGTAAGGCTGGCAACATCACTATCATTTCCTCGATCGGTGGCTTGAAGGCGACCAATATCATTGGCGCTTATAACATCTCCAAGGCTGCAGATATGCAATTGGCGCGTAACCTGGCGCTGGAATTTGGACCAGATGGTGTGACGGTGAATTGTATCGCGCCGGGCCTGATCAAGACAGACTTTGCCCGCGCCTTGTGGGAAGACCCTGCCACCTTGAAGCAAGCCACCACCCATTCCTGCTTGAAGCGCATCGGTGAGCCTGACGAAATTGCCGGCATGGCTGTGTTTTTGGCCTCGCGTGCGGGTGGCTTCACCACCGGGCAGACGTTCGTGATCGATGGCGGCGCAACCGCAGTTTAAGGAATAGCCATGAAACGCGTACTAGCTGGCACCGCTTTAGTGGCAATGATTGCTGCGGGTGCTTTGGTAACCCAATTCGCACAGGCTCAGACCGGGCAAACAAGTTCGAAAGCCGTTATGACGGGCCAGCTAGCATCCTATCCTGCCATAGATGATGCGCGTCTGCGGATGCACATCAAAACACTCTCCGATGACTTCTTTGAAGGGCGTAGCCCGGGGACGCGCGGTGATGATATGGCTACGACCTATGTCGCTGGCGCCATGGCGGCACTTGGGCTGGAGCCCGCGGGCGACAACGGCACCTGGTTCCAGAACTTTGAGCTCAACCGCTTTACAACCGCGCCACGCGGTACGTTCGCGGTCGAGGATGAGATTTGGTATCAGGGCAAGGATATCATGATGATCAGCCGGAAGGCTGATGGCAGTTCTTATAATTTGGTCGACGCGCCTTTGGTGTTTGCCGGTTATGGCGTGAAGGCGCTGGAGAAGAATTGGGATGATTTTGCTGGCGTGAACTGGGATGGCAAGATCGCTTTGGTCTTGATCAATGACCCCGATTTTGAGGCAACTCCGGGCGAAGCAGTCGCTGGCATGTTCGGCGGCAAAGCCATGCAATGGTACGGCCGCTGGCCTTATAAATTTGAAGCTGCGGCCAAAGCAGGTGCAGCTGGCGTTCTGATCATTCATGAGGATGCACCGGCTGCTTACGGCTGGGGCGTGGTGCGAAACTCAAACGGCACCCGTTTTGACTTCGTGCGGCCTGATAGCGGTTCGTCGCTGGCGGCAATTGAAGGCTGGATGCAGCGCGACGTAGCCGTAGAATTGTTCCGCAAGTCGGGCCTTGATTTTGAGGCTTTGAAGAAGGCGGCCCGCGCGCCGGGCTTTAAGCCTGTGCCGCTCAACCAAACCGCGACCATCGACATCGGCGTAACTCGGGAATCGGTGGCGACGCGCAATGTTGTCGGTGTCATCAAAGGGGCGACCCGCCCGAATGAGACTGTTCTGATCGGGGCTCATCACGATCACTTGGGCATTCGTGAGCCGATCAATGGCGATAAAATCTATAATGGCGCGATGGACAATGCCTCAGGCATGGCCGGGATGTTAGAAATCGCGCGCACCCTTGCACAAGGCCCGCGTCCGGCCCGCTCGATCGTCTTTGCTTCGTGGGCCGCAGAAGAGCAGGGGCTGTTGGGCTCTGACTATTACGTCAATAACCCCCGCTTCCCTCTGGAGAAGACCGCAGCTGCTTTCACCCTAGACATGTTGCCCCACCGCGGCGCGACGACTGAGATGGAGTTTCCAGGTTCTGGCAAATCCAGCCTCGATGCCAGCATGAAGGCGATTCTGACCGCGCAAGGCCGTACCTACACGCCCGATCGCAATCCACAGTTTGGTTTGTTTTATCGGTCCGACCATTTCCCGTTCGCCCGCGCAGGCGTGCCTGCTATGTTCCCGTCCACTGGCACCACCTTGGTCAAAGGTGGTGTTGAGGCGGGCCAAGCTGTGACAAAGGAATGGTTCGATCAGCGCTATCACAAGCCACAGGATGAATATGATCCGGCCTTTGATTTCGCAGGCGCTTTGATGGATTTGACGGCGACCCGCAGCCTGATGCTGGAAGTCGCTAATACCGCGACGTGGCCGCAATGGACCAAGGGCGATGAGTTTGAGGCGATCCGCAAAGCGTCTGACGCAGCTCGGCGATAGGTTAGTCCTCGCGCATCTCTTTCAGCCATTGCGCGCGCTCTGAAGTCTTTTCGACCATGCAACCCGCATACATCGGGCCGCGTATCGTGCCGCTAATCCAGTTTTCATAGACGGCGTCACAATCGGCATCGCGGCTGACGATCCAAGCCCGCTGCGCTTTTTGGAGTTTCAGCTTCAGATTGGGCGGGGAGGTTGCGATCAGGGCGCGATAGCGCTCGTTCAGAATCACGTCCCACGCCTTATGTGTCGTCATCGTGCATTCTATGATCGACAAGGTGGTATCGGGTTGATCATGGGCGGCTTGGCAGGAATCATACACCGGTTGCCCACAATCAACGCCAGCTTTGGCCGCTGCCAAACAGACGCGAAAGGCGGCCATAGCTTTGGGTGTTGGCACGTTTTCTTGCGCCTGCGCGGGGCTTAGCCAAGTCGCAATACTCGCGGTCAGCGCGAGACCTACAAGCCCTGTAGCGATCTTCTTTGTTCGGGACATGCTGGGCTCCTAGCGATCATTCGGCGAGTTGAAATTCACACCCTAAACCACTTGCAGCCCCTGTCACCCCTGCGCATCAGGCGCCAATTGCAGAGCA
>JBEIEG010000301.1:0-3315 GCA_040383035.1 Hyphomonadaceae bacterium
GATTTTCATCCTAATCAGAATTTTGACTTGCAACGCCGTCGCGATCAATCCGCCTTTTCAAATGCGGTATCTAACTTGTGCAACAGGTCCAAGCCAGTCGATGGATTGCCACGTGCCGCCCGTGCCCGGAAGCGCAATTCAATATCGAATTCGGTTACTGCCCGGCTTGCTAGCTCTTCGACCAGTTTGTTCATGCTGATTTTACGGTGCGCAGCGAGTGTCTTCAAACGCTCATGCTGGTCAGATGGCAGACGAATTGTGAGGACACTCATGGATTCTTTCTCCAGTTTAAAAAAGCGCCGGGTGTTAGAATATGTATATCCGGGAATAGGAGTTCGGCTTGGTGAAAGTCGCGCACATTTGCGGTTATAATGGCTTGTGCTCCGCCCGCAACAGCCAATTCAAGCACATGATTGTCGCCTTCATCGGTAAGATTGGGTCGCCACAAAAAGTGAATATTCACCCAATCAGAGACTGCAATGACTGCATCTAGCAGTTCATCACGTTCTTTGGCTGACAAGACACAATGGGCCCAAAGCTCATCTCGGCCCAATAGCGCCTCGTATTCTGTAAAAAGCGCGTTAGCGAAAACTGGCTTAAGACGACCACTCAAGGCTTGCCGTAAAACCTCTCGTGATCCACCGTCAGGGCTCAACAGCGCCGAGACAAAGACATTCGTATCGATAACGACTTTTAACATAAGACATGATAGCGTATATGCTATCAATAGGCAAGTCGATCGCAGGCGGTTTGACCGTTAAAAACATCGCCCGGATTTATTGTCGGAGGGGCGGACCCTTCCTAGTCAGCCGATTTGCGCCAATCTTCAGGTCATCTGGGGTCTGCGGGCCATCTTGCCATGAGGCGTTCGCACGCGCCCTCATTGAAGGCGACACTGAGCTAGAGGCCTATTGAGCTGCAGGCTTTGCCAATTCCTGGGGTTTCACGCCGCCGTTTGCGAACCCGCCCACCACGGCATCCCCAAAAAACCCATAGGAAGCAAGCGGACTTTAAAGCGGACTTATCAGCGGCAATATTTGTTCTATGCAAAACCATAAAACTATGATTTAATTGTGGTTGTAGGATAAAGAAAGCGGACTTTGAAGCGGACTTTTATATGACAGAAGATGCAGGCGATTCAATTGGGGCAATGGAACCTTTAGGCATTGGTGAATCCAGTCGCTACCGCGCAGCCGTATCCGAATTAGCCTTCGATCTTACACAAAAATCTGCATCCTTCAAAGGAGGGCTTCCGCCGACCATCGTGGCATCCTTGGCAAATCTTGTCCGCTCCATGAATTGCTACTACTCAAACCTAATAGAAGGGCATGATACGCACCCGATTGATATTGAACGCGCATTGAATAGTGATTTTAGCGCAGACCCCAAAAAGCGCGATCTTCAATTGGAAGCCAAGGCGCACATCTCAGTCCAAAAATGGATCGATGACGGCGGCCTTGCTGGTAATGCTGGCGTGACCGAGGAAGGCATCAAAGGCATTCACAAACGCTTTTATGATGAAGTTCCCGACGAATTCAAATACGCCGTTAATCCCGACACGGGTGAGCGCGTCAAAGTGATAGGCGGCCAATATCGCGGCAGCTACGTTAAAGTCGGCAATCTTGTTCCTATAAGCGCGGGCGCAATCCCGCGCTTTATGAAACGATTTGAAGATCATTATTCAAAGCTATCTAAACTTGAAACCGTAATATCAGCCGCCGCCGCGCATCACCGCCTTGCATGGATACATCCATTTAATGATGGCAACGGACGCGTGATACGATTGATGTCGCACGCCGTGTTATCGAACGCACTTGATACAGGCGCAGTATGGTCAATCTCGCGTGGATTGGCGCGCAATGTTCAAAGTTACAAATCGCATTTAGCGAGTTGCGATTTGTTGCGCCGAAATGATCTGGACGGGCGTGGCACATTGAGTGAGGAATCGTTGGCCGCCTTCACAATTTTTTTCTTGAAAGTTTGTATAGATCAAGTTGATTTCATGGAAAGCCTTATGCTGCCCAAGACGCTTCAAACACGCATGAAAATGTGGGCAGAAGAAGAAATTCGGCTTGGCAAACTTAATCCAAAATCTGGTCTAATTTTGGATGCGCTCCTTTATAATCGCGGTGAGTTAGCGCGTGGCGACGTTACTGGGATTTTAGGCGTTGAAGAACGTCATGCCCGCAGAATTGTATCTGGCTTGATTAATGTTGGTATTATATCGTCTGAGTCCTCACGCGCCTCGCTCAAACTTTCATTCCCCGCAAAACTTGCCTCACGTTTAATGCCAGGTCTGTTTCCTGAGATGGCTGAATAAGCTGGCTAGATCGCGTCTCGTTTTCTTGAAAACGAGGTTGCGATCTAAAGTTACGATTTAGGGCCAGCTTTACACCATTTTTCGATTCCGAAAAATGGTGAACGGCCCTAGAGCATCGGAAAGCAGATTGAATGAAAACAACAGGGCTCTCGCACTAAACGAGGAACCCCAAGGGCTCAGGTCACAGCCTGAAAGACTGACCAAGCCGGTCACCAAATCGGTCGTGCGTTTGCCACAAAGATGTGGAAACTCAATCGCCTTTGAAGGTCGGGGGTCGCTTTTCAAGGAACGCATTGCGGCCTTCGTGAAAATCTTGCGTCCGCACCGTCAAGAGGTACTGATCGCGATCCATAAAGCTCGTGGCATAATGGTTTGCGTTGGCCTGCGCATTAACGGCTTCTTTGGTCATTCGAACCGGTAAGGGCGGCAGTGCGGCCAGTTTGGCGGCCCACCCTCTCGAGACCTCAAGGGCGCTGCCTTTAGGGGTAACTTCGTCGGCCATTCCCCAGGCGAGGCACGTCTGGGCACTTGCTGGCTCGCCCATCATGACGAAGCGTTTTGCCCGCGAAGGGCCCACCAAGTTCGTAATGCGCGGAATACTGTTCCAGCTCATATTTATTCCCAGTGGAACTTCGGGGAGCCGCATGTAGCTCCCCTCGCCCATAATCCGGAAGTCGCACGAAACGGCCAGGGCGCAGGCGCCGCCGATGCAGTAGCCTTCGACAGCGACGATTGTGACAGCCTCAATCTCTTCCCAGGCGCGGCACATATCGGGGCCCAACATGATCGCCTCGCGCGTTTCAAGCACAGTTGGGCTTGTGACGCGTTCTTGAATAGAACTTAGATCGGCACCAGCCGAGAAATTATGGTCACCTCCTGAGAGGATAACCACCTGCACATCCGTTCGACGCCGCAGCAAACGCGCAATCTCGGTGAGCTCTCCCATCAGCACGCCGTTCAAGGCGTTTCGAGCATCGGGCCGGCTTAGTGCGACC
>JBEIEG010000302.1:0-3310 GCA_040383035.1 Hyphomonadaceae bacterium
ATGAGCGTTTCGGGCGAGGACTTGATCGCGCTTAAGGCGCTCGCCCTTTCTGGCGAAGTCCAGTTGCGGGTCGATAATTATCTCGACATCCCATTTGCCACCGACGTTTTGCGGCGTGGACCCAGTGTCGACGCCACGGGGCGGATCAGCACACGCGGGGTCAAAATCTATTCCGACGGGGCGCTGGGCTCGCGCGGCGCGGCCCTGCTCGCTCCCTATGCGGATGCACCAGAGTCCGAAGGTCTGTTGCTAACGCCAGAAGCCCAAGTTCTAGCCGTGCTGGAACGGGCCAAGAAGTCAGGCGCTCAAGTTGCCATGCATGCCATTGGCGACCGCGGCAATCGGCAAAGCCTTGACTGGTTTGAACACGTGCTCGGCCGTGCCAAGACCAATCGCCGGTGGCGGATTGAGCATGCGCAAGTGGTCTCACCACCGGACATGCCGCGCTTTGCGAAACTTGGGGTGATTGCCTCGATGCAACCCTCCCACGCTATTGGCGATCTGTTCTTTGCGCCCGCGCGCTTAGGGCCAGAACGCCTCAAAGGGGCTTATGCTTGGACAAGCCTTTTGAAGACGGGTGCCGTGGTGTGCGGCGGCTCAGACGCACCTGTCGAACAGGGTGACCCGCGCATCGAGTTTTATGCGGCCATCTATCGCCACGCGCTCAATGGCTTTGTTGGCCCAGATTGGGGCTTGGAAGAGCGCGTGTCGCGCCAACAGGCACTAGGCATGTTCACCCGCTCTGCTGCTTATGCTGTCGGCGCAGAGCGCAGCCGTGGCACCCTAGCTGTTGGCCAAGCCGCCAGCATCAGCGTCTTCTCCCGCGATTTCATGACCGTCAAACCCGCCGACATCCTCGACGCCAAGACGGTCCTGACCATGGTGGACGGCAAGATTGTATATGAGGGTTAGGCAGCGTTAGTCGTCGTCGTCGCCTAAATCTTATACACGTTAAACGCAGTGTTTTTGATCTCTGGGCCAATGAAGTGCATCTCTTGGATCGGGTCTCGATTGACCTGCCGCTTGGACAATCCAAGTGGACCAATTTTCACGAGAAACCGGCCACAATCACTTAAATGCAAGTTGAGTATCTGCTTATCCGTGCCGAGTTCAATGTGGTTTAGGATACCTTGATAACCAAGATAAACGCCGTCCTGACTCAAATTGGTCAATACGAAGACAGACACAGCAAATGTTTCCGTTAGCGAACTTGACTTCGCGGAGTCTATTTCATCTTTGGATGACTTATCGATAATTGATGACAACCAGCCATAGGATTGGCGACGATACCAGTTTCGAATGCCACCAACACGAGAGGCGATTTCCGCTAATAGGAGGGCTAGTGCGCTCGCCAAAGCGATAAGTACGAAGGGGCCTATAAGGTCAACTTGTGGCCGCGATGGAGCCGACCAGAGAACGGGTAAAAGCCACTTCCCTATCTCGAGACTTATCGGTGAGCTTATCTGAAAAAATGGATACAAGAGATCATTGATTGCCTCGCAGGCGATCAATGTCGAATAGGTAGCGAACGAAATAAAGGTAAGATAACCAAGCGCTTCGATCGAAGTGGTTGGAGGGGGCGCAACCGTCAACTCGCGACTTAAAGTGCGAAACCTAAACCAAAAATTTCCAATTAAACCGGGTAACAAAAATAACAAACCCCAGATAAGGCTGGGCGTTAAGCTCATCAGTCGCTTTTCTCCAAAACAACTTTTCCACGATATTCTTGCGGTGCTTTTACCTGACGATTAACGATCAATACGCCATCCTTATCGGGCGTCGACGCCTTATGTATGGCTGTCCAACTTCCGAACTCACGAAGGAGCTCTCGCATCTTTTCTACGGCGTTTGCATCATTCATCGGCATGATCAACAAAGTACATCATTTTACAGATTCTACAAGAAAAACTTTATCATCAACTACCACCCCCCCTGCAATCCATGCCGCCACCCACTTGGCGTTGGGGCCATGGCTGCCTATAGATTTGCCAACACTATTTTAAGCGGCACCTCGTGCCTGGACGGGAAGTTATGGCTAGCGTTAACGACATTCGCACTTCGTTTTTGGACTTTTTCAAATCCAAGGGCCACACCGTTATGGCGTCCAGCCCGCTGGTGCCGCAAAACGACCCGACCTTGATGTTCACCAATGCGGGCATGGTGCAGTTCAAAAACGTATTCACGGGTGCAGAGACCCCGCCCCAGCCGCCACGTGCAGCGACCAGTCAAAAGTGCGTCCGTGCAGGTGGTAAGCACAATGACCTCGACAATGTCGGCTATACCGCGCGCCACCACACCTTCTTTGAAATGCTGGGGAATTTCTCGTTCGGCGACTATTTCAAGGACGAAGCGATCAGCCATGCATGGGAATTGCTGACCAAGGATTTTGGCATTGATAAGTCAAAGCTGATTGTCACCGTCTATCACACCGATGACGAAGCCCGTGCCCTGTGGCGCAAGATTGCGGGCCTCAGCGATGATCGCATCATCTCCATCCCCACCAGCGACAATTTCTGGTCGATGGGCGATACGGGCCCCTGCGGGCCGTGCAGCGAAATCTTCTATGACCATGGCGACCATATTTGGGGCGGCGTGCCGGGCAGTGCGGAAGAAGATGGCGACCGCTGGATTGAGATCTGGAACCTCGTTTTCATGCAGTTTGAGCGCCATGCCGATGGTAGCCAAACCAGCTTGCCCAAGCCCAGCATTGATACCGGCATGGGGCTAGAGCGGGTTTCCGCCGTGCTGCAAGGCGTGCACGACAATTATGACATCGACCTGTTCAAGACCCTGATTGCGGCGTCTGAAAACCTAACCGGCGTCAAGGCTGAAGGCGACAAGCGCGCAAGCCACCGTGTTATTGCCGAC
Source organism: Hyphomonadaceae bacterium (assembly GCA_040383035.1). Taxonomy (GTDB): domain Bacteria; phylum Pseudomonadota; class Alphaproteobacteria; order Caulobacterales; family Aquidulcibacteraceae; genus Aquidulcibacter. Next base: position 2,869 of record JBEIEG010000302.1, read on the forward strand.
CATATCCGCGCGTCCAGTTTCTTGATCGCCGATGGGGTGACGCCATCGAACGAAGGGCGCGGCTATGTGCTGCGCCGTATTATGCGTCGCGCCATGCGCCACGCACATATGCTGGGCGCGAGTGAGCCGTTGCTGCACCGTTTGGCCCCGGTCCTGATCCAAGAAATGGGCGGTGCTTATTCCGAATTGCGCCGGGCTGAGGCTTTCATCACCTCAACGCTCGAGCAAGAAGAAGTTCGCTTCCGCCGAACCTTGGGCCGCGGCCTGTCCTTGCTGGACGAAGAGAGCGCAGGGCTGAAGGAGGGGCAAGAGCTGTCGGGCAAAGCTGCTTTCCAGCTTTATGACACCTATGGCTTCCCCGTCGATCTGACCCAAGACGTCTTGCGCGCACGCGGTATCGGCGTCGACATGACGGCCTTTAATGCGGCAATGGACGAGCAAA
>JBEIEG010000303.1:0-3294 GCA_040383035.1 Hyphomonadaceae bacterium
AAAGCGCATTTGCGCAATGTGGTAACCGAAGAACAAGTGATTGCCGCCCCGATGATTGCAGAGCCTCTGGGGCTTTTTGATTGCTGCGGTGTGTCGGATGGCGCGGCAGCGGCTATTGTTACAACGCCTGAAATCGCGCGCGCTTTGGGCAAGAAGGATTTGGTCTATGTGAAGGCCTTGCAGCTATCGGTCTCTAACGGGATGGAAAGCCAGCATAATTCTTGGGATGGTTCTTACTTCCACACGGCCCGTATCGCCGCAAAGAAGGCTTATCTTGAGGCGGGCATTGACCGTCCGCGTGACCAGATTTCGATGATTGAGGTCCATGATTGCTTCTCGGTGACCGAGCTTGTGACCATGGAGGACTTGTTCATCTCGCCGGAAGGCCAGGGTTGGAAAGACGTTATGAATGGCTTTTATGATGGCGATGGCCAAGTGCCGTGCCAGATTGATGGTGGTTTGAAATGCTTTGGCCATCCCATTGGTGCTTCGGGATTGCGGATGCTCTATGAAATGTATCTGCAATTGCAGGGTCGCGCCGGTGATCGCCAATTATCTAACCCCAGTTTAGGGCTGACGCACAATCTCGGCGGGGCTCCTGCCAGCAACGTCTGTTCGGTGGCGATTATCGGCCTTTGAGTGGAGACTCGAGCGAACAGCGCAATATACTTTTCGGCAAGATTGGCAGACTTGAATATCAGTTGGTCAATTCTTTTGAATTGACTGCATTAATTGGCATTTAGGCTGTCAAAGTTATTGGCCAGAAGCGCGTCTGGCGCTACCTATCTTGTCAAGAAAGGCGCGCTGCGCGAGTCGCAAGTGATCGATTAGCGCTTGCCCTATGGGCAGCTAAAGCACGCTATATGTTATAAGAACCAGGGAGCTTGAGCGATGAAATTATATGGCAGTGACCTTTCCCCGTTTGTGCAGCGCGTGAAAATGCAGGTTGCCGCTAAGGGTTTGGACGTTGAGTATTTGCCCCCTCCGGGCGGCGGCATGAAAAGCGAAGAGTTTCTGGCCATCAACCCAATCGGGAAAATCCCTTGCTTGGTGACCGACTCGGGCATGTCCTTGCCTGAGTCAGAGGTCATTCTGGAATATCTCGAAGATGCATTCCCAAAGCCTGCGCTTCGTCCGCGCAAGCCCGAAGAGCGGGCACAAGTGCGCCTGATCTCGCGCGTGAATGACATTTACGTGGGCCCAGCCATGGGCAAGGTGTTTGGTCTGTTGGGCCCGGGCAAAGATCCCGCAGTCGTCAAAGCAGCTATTGCAGACGTGAATACCGCGCTTGGTCACCTCGAATATGTGTTGACGGGCAAGAAACATGCGGCTGGCAATAAGTTTAGCTTGGCGGATTGCACGATCACCCCAAGCCTGTTCTTTGTGGTCAAACTTCTGCCGATCTTAGGGGTTAAGGCACCTTTGAAGAACTTCAAGAAGATTGCCAAATACTGGAAGACCCGTGAAAAGGACCCGGTTACTGTGAAAGCGATTGAAGAGATGACGGTTGAACTGAAAGCCCGCTTTGGGATGTAATTTCTACCAAGCCTTAGGCTAGAAAAGAGCCCGCCGAACGTAAGGTTCCGGTGGGCTTTTTCTTTGAGAAGCAGGTTTTACCTCAGCGCGTTGACCCGGGCTTGGACATCGGTGCTGAGCGCGGCGTAAAACAGATTATAGCCGGTGATCTTATAAAAGGTGCCCAGTTCGAACCGCGCCCGTGACAGGGCTGCAGGGCGGTTTACTTCGACCCACAACAAGTCATTGCGACACATGGCACCCGTCTCTCCGGGCAATAAGGCAGGCTCGGTGCCGCGTTCGAGGCCACTGGCAGCAGCAGAGCCTCGATTGGTGCTCGGGGGTGCATTCTTGAGTGGGGCTGCCCCAGTCAGCGGGTTCACACAAGCAAACCGCCCCCCGCCAATGGCGCGATAGCCCTGATCCGCAGTCCAGATCGTTGAACGCTCTTTCACGATGCGTGCACCACGCTGGTCTCCACCATCGACACTATTGTAACTAACAAAGCAGCCGGTCTGTTTTGCAGTCTGACAAGGCTTGGGAAAGCTTGGCACCGCACGTGGACCTTCGAACAGAGCATTGGGTACAGGCTGATCAATCAGATAGGTTGCGGCCAACATCGGCCCCAAATCGCCTTGTTCTTGTAGGAGCCGGAGCACATGCAGGCCACCTTGCCCAAGTCCGACGAGAACAAACGGTCGCTTGGGGTTGCGGGCTTGCTGAAAGGTCACAAACGCCCGCGCGACATCTTCGTAGGCGAGGTTGAGCGCTTCGCGGCTATCGTCCCGCTGTGACAACAAGGCGAACAGCACGGCTTGGCGATAACGTGGTACCCAGAGAGGGCCTGCTGCAGCAAAAGGTTCAGCGTGATTGGGCAGGGCGACCGTTTCCAGCCTTGTGCGGGAAACATTGTCGGCGATATCCATGTTCCAACCCGTATTGCCGCTCCAAGCGGTTGTGGGATGTACAATGAAGATGTCGGCTTTGCCAAGGCTTGCATTGGCCCCCTGAGGGCGGAAAGCCCAAGCGGCCGCGTCACTATAGTCGGGGACGGGCGGTGGTTCGTCGACTTGAAATGGGACGGCAGGCTGGATCAGCTCACGGAACAAATTATCGCGCATGAAATAGGCTGTTAGCCCAACCAATAGATTGAGGCTCATGATCCCGCCTATGATCCAACGTTGCCACTTCTGGCTCATGGGTTCAGACCGCTATAGCTAGGCTGATCGATGGCCAGCTGGGCAGAGGTAATCTCACGCAGGGCAGCCAATAGTGCTGGGTTGTCACAGCCTAATTGGCCAGACCGGATTTGCGCACAGACTTGGCCGTTCAAGGCTTCCAAAGTGCTTGCCTCATCGTTCAACAGGGCAGCGAATAGGGATCGCGCCCGGGCGTCTGCTGCGGGCCTATGCGCCATTTCGCGCTCGACCAAAGCCAAAGCATTCGCGGCTACGCGCGCGTGAAACGCGGCTTGGCCGCTAAGTTGGGGGGCTGCAACTTGGTTCAAGAAGCCGATGACCGAGCCCAGTAATTCTTCAGAAGAGGGGGCTTCATGCATGGGGGCGACCTTCGATCAGATTGAGTAAGTCTATTTCGGCTTCAGAAGCCCGCCTGCCAATCATCGCCCGCTCAATCGATGGATCGGCTTTGGTGGCAAAGGCCTGATACATGATCAAGCACATGATACCCCATTTGAAGCTGCCCAAGGCCTGAAACCAGTCCACGTCCTTTGCTTCGAACGACTGGCCGCCAGAGGCCTGATAGCCCGCTAACAGGTCT
>JBEIEG010000304.1:0-3287 GCA_040383035.1 Hyphomonadaceae bacterium
ATCTATCTTTATATCAAATAACGTTTCAACATTGGCAAGGCAATGACTCACCCCTAGAGTGGATAAACCAAGGATCAGGGAGTCCCATGTGTCCAATCCACCAACGATACCCCGTCAAAGCCAACCGACGTTCCTATTTGTCTGCAAAGACGGTCCAAGCGCTCCTGAAAAGCGGCTGGAACATTTGGAAGGTCATCTCGCCCATGTCGAAGCAAATTGGACATCTTACGTAACGGCCGGGCCTCTAAAAGAACCGGGCAGTTCGAAAATTCATGGGTCTTGCTTGATTGTTTGCGCCGATGATGTAGAGGCGGCTTGGGCGATTATGCACGGCGATCCCTACTTTACTTGCGATATGTTTGCTTCGGTGGAAGTGCACGATATGACCATGTCTATTGGGCTTTATCCAGGGGGCAAGATTTGGGAAAGTCTTGACTCTGTTCGAGAGCGTGCCAACGGTGGTTGAGATTAACTCTACTTCGATAGACTGTCGAAGTGAGGCTCTTTAATCTTCGATTGGCACACTAATTTTTCTGTATGGACACGACCTTGCCCACATCCCATGAACCAAGTTCAGAGCTGAAGGCCACCATGGTGGATGCAAGGCTTCCAACGCCTTTGTATCACCAGTTGTTCTTGGTTTTACGTGAACGCATACGCTCAGGAGCGTTTCCATTGGGAGCCGTCCTGCCGGGCGAACAAGATCTGACGCATGTCTTTAATGTTTCCCGCATCACGGTAAAGCGTGCGCTCAACGAATTGGCATCTGCTGGCATGGTGTCGCGTCATCGTGGCCGCGGGACGGTGGTCACTTATAATGCGACCGTGCCGGTGGTGAAGGGCAGTTTTGATAATCTGATGGAGGCGCTCAAAGTGATGGGCCTTTCAACAGAGGTTGAGCTGATCAATGTTGCGCAAGTAGCGGCGACCGCTGAGATTGCCGAATTGCTGGGCCTGCCCAGTGGTGTTCCTGTACAGCGGGCAGAGCGCGTCCGTAAACTCGAAGGAGAGCCCTTCTCTTACATCGTTACCCACTTGCCGATTGATATTGCTGCGACCTTTGACCCTAATTCACTTGGTCACACACCGATGTTGGACTTGCTGGAGCGGGCGGGCTTTGTGGCCGTTTCAGCGGAACAATGGATCACAGCTTGCAGTGCAGAGCCTGCAACCGCGCAGGCGCTGAAAATCGCAACTGGGTCGCCGCTGCTCAAAATCGTGCGCGTGATGAAGGATTCTGAGTCCGCGCCAATCGAAGTTGTTCAGGGCTTTTACCGTCCCGAACGCTTTCAATATCACATGAATCTCACGCGGCAGCGAAAGGGTGGCCGCGACGAATGGCGCTAGGGCTCTAAGCGATAGCCGCCGCCTTCGGTGATCAACAGGCCGTTGCGGCTGGAAACCGGCTCTATTTTTTGGCGCAGTCGATAGATGTGGGTTTCTAGCGTGTGGGTCGTAACTGCTGCATTATAGCCCCAGACTTCACGCAACAATTCGTCGCGCGGCACAGCCTTAGCGCCAGATCGGTAGAGATAGCGCAAAATGGCCGCTTCCTTGTCCGTCAATCGAATTCGCTTACCACTTGCATCGGTCAAGGTCCGGTTCGCTGGCTTAAAGTCGTAGGGGCCAATTTTCAGCGTTGCGACATCGGTTTGATCATGGCTGCGCAAGTGGGCACGGACACGGGCCAAAAGTACAGCAAAGCGGAACGGCTTGGTGACATAGTCATTAGCGCCAGCATCTAAGCCCAAAACCGTATCGGAATCAGTGGACTGGCCGGTTAGCATGATGATTGGGCCAGCAAACCCGCCGGTGCGGATCGCTTTGCAGGCTTCGCGACCGTCCAGATCAGGCAAATCGATATCCAGCAGGATCAGGTCAGGACCCTTGGTGCGGGCTGCGGCGACGCCGCTGGCCGCATCTTGAGCCATAACGGTATCAAATTCCCCCGTTAGCTCGAATTGCTCGGCCAAGGTGGTGCGAAGATCATGGTCGTCATCAACCAGAAGAAGGGTGCGCTTGCGTGACATGGGCTCTACATGGTTGTACCCTATTGCCTGATACAAGAGGGCACTGCATCACAGAGTCTTGATCTGGGGGATTTTATGCAGGTTTTTGCAGCATCAACATCGGGTTGGCTGACCTATGGTCAGACGAAAGTGCGGTGTTCCATTGGTAAGGGCGGTGCTAAATCCGCCCAAGAGAAGCGTGAAGGCGATGGGGCCAGTCCTTTGGGGGTGTGGCAGATCCGCGCAATTCTTTGGCGTGAAGATCGCGGGCCCAAGCCTGCGTCTGGGTTTGAGGCAACGGCCATTCAACCCCACGATGGATGGTGTGATGCGGCCGAAGATCCCAATTATAATCGTCCGATCACGCATCCCTATCCGGCCAGCGCCGAACATTTGTGGCGCGAGGATGGGCTCTACAATATTGTCGTGGTCCTCGGTCATAATGATGATCCGGTCGTTCCCGCCATGGGATCCGCCATCTTCATGCACTGTGCGTCAGAAGACTACCGGCCGACGGAGGGCTGTGTGGCCCTGGCTGAAGCAGACTTGCGCGAACTTTTGAAGCAGGCCAAGCCGGGCGATGCTGTGGCCTTCATCGCCTGATATCATCTGGATTCTCAGGCAAAGTGTTGCTTGAATGCTCTTGCGTATTCGCCGCGTTTGGCGTTTTAGGCTGGCTTCATGCATGAAGACGCCGCAACATCCCACAAAGACGATCTGATGGATCGACTGACACCTGTGCAAACGGGCGACGCCGTAGCAGGTAAAACTCTGTTTATTCAGACATATGGCTGTCAGATGAATGTCTATGACAGTGAACGCATGGCCGATGTCTTGCGGCCTCTGGGTTATAGCTCGGTTGATAAGCCCGATCATGCAAACCTTGTTGTGCTCAATACCTGCCACATTCGCGAGAAGGCGACTGAAAAAGTCTATTCCGAAATCGGACGCTTGAAAGCGCACAAGGATGAGATGGCGCTGAATGGCAACAAAATGACAATCGCCATTGCAGGCTGTGTTGCCCAAGCCGAAGGCGAAGAAATCATGCGTCGTGCGCCGGCTGTCGATTTGGTGGTTGGCCCGCAAGCTTACCACAAACTGCCTGAGCTGATTGCGCGGGCAGCCCGCGCCACTGGCGAGCGCCTTGAGACGAGCTTTGAGGCGGTAGAGAAATTTGATGCGCTGCCTACCCTGCGTACACCCGACGGGCCATCGGCCTTTTTGTCTGTGCAAGAAGGGTGCGATAAGTTCTGCACGTTCTGTGTGGTGCCCTATACG
>JBEIEG010000305.1:0-3275 GCA_040383035.1 Hyphomonadaceae bacterium
GAGACCGCAACCAATCGTAAGTTCGGTGGCACGGGCCTTGGCCTTGCGATCTGTAAGCAATTGGTGACGCTTATGGACGGCCAGATTGATGTGGAAAGCCGCGTCGGCGAGGGCTCTGTCTTCCGCTTTACGGTCACCATGCCGTTAGGCGTGGCACCCGAGCGCACTGATGCTGGTCAATTTGAAGAATCTCATGCTCAAGGTGGTGCAGGCGGAAAGTCAGTTCGCGTTCTTGCTGCCGAAGATAATGCGCATAATCGCCTCGTCCTACAGTTGTTCCTCGAGCAAGTTGGCATTGAGCCGGTCTTTGCAGAGAATGGCCAAGTGGCGGTGGAGCTCTGGAGCCAAGACAAGTTCGACTTGATCTTGATGGATGTGCAAATGCCGATCATGTCCGGCCCAGAAGCGACGGCGCAAATCCGTGCACTGGAGCAGGTGCAAAAGCGCGAGCGGACGCCAATCATCGCCTTGACGGCAAATGCCATGACCCATCATGTGCAGGAATGCTTGGATGCAGGTATGGATGCCCATGTCGCCAAGCCGATCCGACCTGAAGTCCTATTTGCCGCGATCCATCAGGCTTTGTCAGGCGAAGTAGAGGCCGAAGCGCCCGCGCAACTGGCTGAAGCTAGCTGAGCTAAGCCCAATAAAAAAGGCGAACCGGTTAGGGCTCGCCTTGTCTAAAAGCTGCTGAGTTTATCAGCCTGCTATGACGGGCTCTATGACCAAGTTGGGTCAGATTTGAGCGCCAACACTTAATCAGAGCAACGCTTGGGGTTTATTTCGCTGCAGAATTGCAAGCTGCGATGCCTGCTTCGTCCAAGCTCGAGCTACCAACGGAGAAGCTGGCGACAGGGCCGAGAGCACGAGCAACTTGGCGGCAGTCGCGAACTTGTGCGGTCTTGCGGTCCAGCACGGAGGTGCAGGTGTCGCCTGCGCAGCTCCAAGCAGCGCCCAAAACGATAATGCTGTCAGAAGCTTCGGCAACAGGGGTTTTCAGTTTTACAACAACGTTGTTGTAAGCAGCAAAGGCTGCAGTAGCGGTCAAAGCAAACGCAAATCCGGCGACAAGTGTCTTGAAGCGCATGGGGAGGCTCCTAAAAAAGAGGTTTCAGAATAACGGGCTTTTTGTCCTCGTTAACTTGTACCTAGCCCTTGGCGTGAAAAGTTGCAAGAGAAAAATGAACATACTGTATTTTATTCAGCAGTCACAATTTTGTTAGACAGCGTGAGCGCATCCTTGGAACGGCTCACAAATCAGTTGCAACGCCTCGCCCTGTCGATAAGGTCATGTGTAAAGCCCGAAGACGGCCAGAATGCAGGGGAGCTACGCCATGGATTTCAACATACCCAAGGACATCGCAGACTATTTGGTTGAGCTAGATGAATTCATCGCGCGTGAAATCAAGCCTTTGGAAGAAGCCGACGACAATATCCGCTTCTTTGACCATCGTCGCGAGTATGCGCGGACCGACTTTGAGAACCAAGGCTTGCCACGCCACGAATGGGAGGCCCTATTGGGCCAAGCACGCCGTCGGGCTGATGCTGCTGGCCACTATCGCTTTGCATTGCCGGCTGAATTTGGCGGCAAAGATGGCAGCAATCTCGCGATGGCCATCATCCGAGAGCATTTAGCCAAAAAAGGCTTAGGCCTGCATAATGACTTGCAAAATGAGCATTCCATCGTCGGCAACATGCCTGGTGCATTGATGCTGCGCGACTTCGGCACACCGGAGCAGAAGGCCACTTTGTTACCCAAAAGCCTGCGCGGCGAGTTCATCGCGACCTTCGGCCTAACAGAACCTAATCATGGGTCTGACGCCACGCACATGGAGAGCACGGGTATCCGCCAGACGCGCGATGGTGTGGAAGGCTGGCTTCTCAATGGCGAAAAAATGTGGATCACCGGAATGCATGTCGCCACCCATTGCATGTTCTTTGCGCGCACGAGCGGAAAAGCAGGGGAAGCGCGCGGTATCTCCTGCTTCTTTGTGCCTGCCGACGATCCCGGCGTGAAGATCGAGGAATATCTGTGGACCTTCAATATGCCGACCGATCATCCGCGCGTTAGCTTTAAAGACGTCTGGGTGCCTGATAGCGCGCTGTTTGGGCCACCCGAATTCGGCTTGGCTCTGGCACAACATTTCGTCCATGAGAACCGCATCCGCCAAGCCGCATCGTCTTTAGGGGCAGCTGTCTATTGTATCGAAGAAAGTGTGGCTTATGCCCGCGAGCGTAAACCCTTTGGCGAAGCCCTTGCGAAAAACCAAGCCATTCAATGGCCTTTGGTAGAACTTGCTACTCAAGCAGAAATGCTTCGCCTTCTCATCTATAAGACCGCTTGGGAAATGGATCAGATGACCAAACCAGAAGTCGAAAAGCGCCTATCCGACAAAGTGTCCATGTGTAATTATTGGGCTAACCGCCTATGCTGTGAGGCAGCAGATCAAGCCATGCAAGTCCACGGCGGCATCGGCTATTCGCGTCATAAGCCGTTTGAGCATATCTATCGCCATCATCGCCGCTATCGCATTACAGAAGGCAGTGAAGAGATTCAAAAGCGCAAAGTGGCTGCCTGGCTATTTGGCTATGCCGGCCCCAAGAAGCAGCTGTTCACGTCATAAGGTCATGGAAACGCAGTGAAACGCTGCGCGGCTTACTTGCGTTAAGTGTGGGTTGAATGTTCCTTGGACGCATGGGGCTGTTTGACGAGATTGAGCCAACTTACGATGCAATGCAGGCGATCAAGAAATTGCCGCCTGACGACCCTATCATTGTTTTGTCTTTGCTCCGCTTTCGCCATGACCTTGCCGATGGCCGTTCAGACGCCGCTTGGCGCGATTATCAAGATGGCATAGGCCCGGTTCTGACTGAATATGGCGCTAAGCGCGTGACTCATGGGGTTGTGGCGCTAGATCTGGTTGGCCCTAAAGGTCAGTGGGATGTGGTTGGGGCCTTTTGGTACCCCAATCCCAAAGTTCTCTGGCGCTTTATGTCGGATGAACGCGTGATTGACCTCATCAAGATACGCCGGAAGGCAGCGGATGATGTCACCATGATGATCTTAACGGACCAAACCAACGCCTTTGCGGGCAGTTAAGCGGCCTTTGCCGTCTCAAACGCCCGTTCCAGCGCAGCCAGTTCTTCTGCCATCATATCGGCCAAAGGCTGCACGTCTGGGAAGATATTGGCACCGGCGATCACGCCGACTTCCAACTGATCCTGATAGCCTTGGACCGTAATATTGATCGACATGCCGTGCGCTGGGATCGAAA
>JBEIEG010000306.1:0-3265 GCA_040383035.1 Hyphomonadaceae bacterium
CCAAAGCCTGCGCCGACAAATTCCGCCACGACCTGTTCTTTGGTCTGGCCGGAAAGGGCGGCATAGATGCTGACCAGATTATCAACTTCTGGACGACCCTTTAACTCGTCGACATGAGACGGCATGGGCAGAGTATCGGTTTTTGCCTTTTTGATCTTTTTGACCATCAGATCGACCGAGTCCGTCATATTGATCCGCGAATTATCCGCCGGATCAGACTTGGACATTTTCTTCGATCCATCTTGCAAATTCATCACGCGCGCGGCTGGGCCGCCAATGATGGGCTCTGGCAAGGGGAAGAAGCCATCGACCTTGAAGTCCGAATTAAAGCGGGCAGCGATATCGCGCGACAGTTCAAGATGCTGCTTCTGATCGTCGCCCACAGGCACATGGGTTGCCTTATAGGTCAGAATATCGGCTGCCATCAGAACCGGATAATCAAACAGGCCGACGGAGCTGCGCTCGGCATTTTTGCCGGCTTTGTCCTTGAACTGGGTCATGCGCTCCAACCAGCCCATGCGCGCAACGCAATTGAGGATCCAAGCAAGCTCGGCATGTGCCGAAACGGTCGACTGCACGAAAATGACCGAGCGAACTGGATCAACACCAGCAGCCAGATAGGCAGCGGCTACTTCGCGGGTTTGAGCGCGCAGCTTTTCTGGGTCTTGCGGTACCGTGATAGCATGCAAGTCCACGACGCAATAAATGCAATCTGAGCCGGGCTCGTTCTGCAATTCAACGAAGCGCTTAATCGCGCCCAGATAATTGCCCAGATGCAAATTCGCGGTCGGTTGAACCCCGGAGAAAACCCGCTTCGTCTGTATGTCGGTCATGTCCGTCTTCTTACTCTAAAAGTCATCTTGCGTTGAAACGGCAGAGGTGCCCGCTGGCTTTTGCAAAGCCAACTTAATGTCTGCCATCGTGACCGCCCGCACAAGGAAGGCGACTGCCGCATAAACGATCCCACCCATCAAGCAAACCAATAAAGTCGCCACTTCTTTACCAAATACCAGTCTGGCTTCAAACCAGCCTTCGATAGGCACCCGGTTCAAGGCGGCAAAGCCCAAGACGGCGGCCATGACGGCTGTGGCGACAACGATACGGAGAAACTTGCCAAGCACCCAAGGTTCCGGCCGCCAATTTCGCTCGCGCAACAAAGTCGCCGCCAGCATCAGCGCATTGACCCAGCCCGACACGCTGGCCGCGATGGCAAGGCCAACATAGCCCGGCAAGTCCATGGCCCGAAGTCCAAAGAAGAGCGAAGCCCCCAAGCCGATGTTCACTAATACGCTGACTAGCGCGAAATTCATTGGCCTTTTGGTGTCGCCCCGCGCGAAGAAGGGTGGAGCCAAAATGCGGATCAACACAAAAGCGGGCACGCCCCAGCCATAGTGAAACAAGGCGTCTGCCGTGGCCCGGGCATCGGCTTCGGTAAACTGACCACCAGCCCAGAAGCCCTGCATCAGGAAGAAGGGCGCGACAACTAAAGCGGCGGCAGCAGGCAGGGTAAAGGCCATCGACAGAACAAAGGCTTCATCCAAGGCTTTGGTATCGTCGCCAGTTTCAGGGCTGGCAACCGCACGTGCAAGGCGCGGCAAGAGGGCCACCCCGATTGCCACGCCTATCAAGCCTAGGGGGAGCTGAAATAGTCGGTCTGCCGCATAGAGCCAGGATTTTGCACCAACTTCAAAACTGGAAAGCGACTGGCTCACGAGGACATTGAGATGGGTCGCACTGCCGGCAATCACTGACGGGACCATCACGGTAACGATGGCCTTCACCTCTGGCGTCAAACGGGGGACGCGAAAGCCGATGCGAACGCCTAACCGCCGACAGCCGATATAGAGGGCGGTTGCTTGCAGGAACCCAGCGATCGTAATCGCCACGGCCGCATTAATCGCCGCCTGATTGGGGTCTTTAACAAAGACCACTGCTGCCAGAATGGTCAGGTTTAGCAAGGTAGGCGCCGCGGCAGACAGGGCGAACTTGCCAGCTGTGTTGAGCACGCCTGAGAAGAGCGAGCTCATCGCCATCCCAACAAGGTAGGGCATAGTGATTTGGGTCAAAAGGATGGCGAACTGGAACGCCTGAGGTTTGTCGGCATAGCCACCATGGATCACCAACATGATCCAAGGCATCGTCAATTGCGCCAAGATGGTCACCAATGCCGCGACCAAGGTCAGCACCGAGAACGCTTGGCTTGCAACTTCGGCGGCCTGATCCTTGCCAATCTCGGCCTGGGTCTTGGCATAAAGCGGCACAAAGGCTTGACTAAAGGCCCCTTCAGCAAGAATGCGCCGGAACAGGTTCGGGAAAGTCTGTGCCGTTGCGAAAGCATCGCCCACCCAGCCAGCGCCCAAAAGGTTCGAAATCGCGCGGTCGCGGGCATAGCCCAAAAGGCGGCTCAATAAGGTGAAACCGGCTTGAACAAGGGTATTGCGGGCAAGCGACATCGACGGATTAGCTCCAATTGCATGCACCACTAACCTGTGCGGTTGAATTGCGGGAGGGTGGCTGCTGACATTGACCAAATTCAGGCAATTATCTTGCGCAAACAAGGTTTTTTCACCATGGTTGAGGCATGAATATGCCCGCACCAAGTTTGTCTGCCCCTCTCCCCACCGATATGACGGCTCTGCGCGAGGCGATTGATGCCATTGACGGGCAATTGGCACGCTTGATTGCGCAACGTTCTGGCCTAGCACGCGCCATTGCTGAAGCCAAAAAGGCTGCTGGCGATTCAGGCTTTGGATGGCGCCCCGCACGCGAGATCGACATTTTGCGCGGGCTTATTACGCGCGAGCCAAACCTCGACCCAGCCTTAGCCGCAGCCGTGTGGCGGGCGCTGATTGCGGCCAATCTGGCTGCCCAAGGTGGGCTGGATGTTGTCACCACGCTGGAAGCAGCCCCTTGGGCCAAGCTTGCCTTTGGGTTGGCCAGCGAGACCCGGATTTTATCAGCTACCGATGCTTTGATCGCCGCCAAGCAAGGCCCCCGAACCATTGCCTGCCTACCTTGGCCTGCAGACGCGCAGAATTGGTGGGTCGATTTATTGGATGTGAGTCTTGCAGGGGTGCATGTCTGCGCGGCGAGCCCGCAAATTGTTGCCGATGGCACGCCGGCTTCTTTGCTGCTTGCCCACCGCGCCCCAGAAGCTTCGGGCGGTGACATCAGTCTGTTGGCCGGAAGCAAAGCGGCATTGGCAGGTTATGGCGGCACGCGTTTGGGCGAGCAGGGCGATCTCGCCCTTATTCAACTACCGGGC
>JBEIEG010000307.1:0-3264 GCA_040383035.1 Hyphomonadaceae bacterium
CGTACCTTTTGGAGTGGGTTGCCTATTATCGCAGTCTCGGCTTTTCAAAAATTGTGGTTTATGAAAACAACAGTACAGACAGGAGTGCTGTGATCCTTCGAAAGCTCGCAGCTCGAAAATACATCGAGCACCGCACCTGGAAGCTTGGGAAGTATGAGTCACCGCAAATAACTGCTTACGAAGATATGGTGGCGCGGGCTGAAACTGACTGGCTGCTGTTTGTTGACTGTGATGAGTTCCTAGTCATGAACAAAGGCAGCCTTTCTTCCATGCTTGAGTATATCCACCCCCAGGCTGATATTGGTGCGATTGGAATCAATTGGCGGGTTTTTGGCTCGTCATCAAATCTTGTTGGTGATAGTCGCCCTGTAATAGAGCGCTTTGTGCGGGCATCCGAGGCCAATTTTGAAGCCAACAAGCACTTAAAGAGCTTTTTACGTGTAGGCTCGGTCGGCGAAGCCATCGATATGCACCTCAGCGATGTCAAAGGGCGGGTTGTCTTTGCAGACGGCAGTCCACTGGGTCTCGAAAGTCGCGGCCGTGCGTCTGAAATCAAGTTTGATGTTGCGCAAGTGAACCATTATTTTGGCAAGACGCCGGAAGAATATGCAATAAAAATGCTGCGCGGTCAGGGTGGCGCAGGGGAGAATAATCAGCTTAAGTACTGGTATAATCAGGAACTCTTTCATTATCATGATCGAAATGAAATTGAAGACCTAGGAGCTTTGGCACATTTAGATAATGTGCGAACGTTTATCCGTGAAAACGCATGAAGCCCATCCTGGATTTGCTAATATGAGTTTTAAAGGCAGCCTGTCTCGGTGGAGCAATCAATGTCTGAGCATGTGGCAGCGGCATAGACTGCATCGCAGCGCATTCCAGCAGATTAGCCACAATCAGCGCGCAAAACGGCTTCTAAAGTCCTTAGGTCAGTTACCAGAGGCATTTGACGAACCATACTACCTAAGCCAATTACCTGTACCGCTTGAGCCGTCGGAGTCAGCCTTGGAGCACTTTCTGACGACTGGTTATGTGCGTGGGTACACAGGGCGTTTCTTTAATTCAGCCCAATATGAAGCCTTTCATCAAGATGTCAGGCGGCTGGGTCTGGACGGCCTTTGTCACTTTAGGTCCCATGGAATTGGAGAGAAGCGGCAAGCTTTTTTCATAGACGTCAAGCAAGCATTCTATAGCGCCTCGCGGGAGGCCTACGCGAATTGGCTGGTGAAAAACCAGGCCATATTGGTCGAGAGCCAAGAGCTAGTTCGCCAAAAAATCCAAGTCATGACAAGCAGACCGCTGATCTCGATCTTGATGCCAGTCTATAATCCACCGCTCCCGTTTTTGAAGGCGGCGATCAATTCAGTTTTGAACCAATCCTACCCGCATTGGGAATTGTGCATAGCAGACGATTGTTCGGACCGATCTACCACGCGTCCGTATCTTGAATCGCTCGCGGCGTCCGATCCACGGATCAAAGTCGTTTTCCGCGAAAAGAATGGCCATATTTCAGCTTGCTCAAACTCAGCTTTAGAGTTGGCATCGGGGCCTTATATTGGGCTTCTAGACCAAGACGATGAGCTCGACCGCGACGCGTTGTTCTGGGTTGCTCAGGCGTTGATGCGCTCTGGCAATGTGGACCTGATTTATTCAGACGAAGACAAGATCGATGAGTTTGGAAATCGCTTTGACCCATACTTCAAGTGTGAATTCAATTATGAGTTATTTTTGGCCCAAAACATGATTTCCCATTTTGGTGTTTACCGCACTGCCTTGGTAAGACAGGTTGGCGGCTTTCGCCTTGGGCTTGAGGGTTCGCAAGATCATGACTTAGCCTTGCGTGTGTTTGAACGAAGCACCCCCGAAAACATTATTCATATTCCAAGAGTGCTTTACCACTGGCGCGCTTTAGAAGGCTCGACTGCCTTAAACATTAGTACCAAATCTTATGCGTCTGAGGCCGGTCTCCGGGCTATCCGCGAGCATCTTTCACGACAGGGGCTAGCTGCAAATGTGGAGATACCTGATCCTATGACAGGCCATTACCGCGTTCGGTTTGCCTTGCAATCGCCGTTGCCTCTTGTTTCCATCATCATTCCGACGAAGGACCGGCTAGACCTGTTAAAAGTGTGCTTGGAGTCGATTCTTCAGAAAACAACTTATCCAAATATTGAACTTGTTATCTTGGACAATGGGAGTTCCGAGGCCGCAACGCTAAAGTATCTAGAGGACATTCAAAAGCGCCCAAATTGCTTGGTCATTAGAGACGATGGACCGTTCAATTTTTCGGCAATCAACAATAAGGCCGTGAAAGCCAGCACTGGATCTGTATTGTTGTTTTTGAACAATGATACTGAGGTTCTGACGCCGGATTGGGTTGAAGCGATGTTGTCCTTCGCTCAGCTTCCAACGGTTGGATGTGTGGGGGCGCGGCTTTGGTACCCAAATGAGTCCCTCCAGCACGCGGGGGTGTTCTTAGGCATGGGCGAGATTGCTGGGCATGGGCATAAGAATTTGCCTAGAGGGCATAATGGATACTTTAATCGTGCCGTGGAGCACCAAGCCGTAAGTGCTGTTACAGGAGCTTGCCTGATGGTGAGGAGAGACTTGTTTGAAAAGGTTGGCGGATTTGATGTCGATTTGGCTGTTGCCTTTAATGATGTTGATCTTTGCCTAAAGGCTCGGCAATTGGGCTTTCGCAATATCTATGTGCCCGAGGCAGAACTTTACCATCATGAATCCATTTCACGCGGCAATGATGTCGCACCTGAAAAGGCAGAACGTTTTGCGAGAGAGACGGCACTTATGAAGAAGCGGTGGGGGGATATCCTTAAGAATGATCCCTATTACAGCCCAAACCTCAGTCTAGATCATGACGATTTTTCAATTGCTGCCACGCCAAGATTGGTTTCCCTATCGCAGCAATGAGTTTTCGCGAGCTGTCTCAAGGCCGACCTTAACTCGCTTGATGCTCGAGTTGTGCAGCCTGTAGCCGGACTAGATCAGTAAGGTCGGATACCATCATATCGCGCGCCTCAAGTTCGGCATTCATAGCCTCGATGTGTTTTTTTAGCTCCTCGGTTTGACGGACCAAAACTTGATACTGCTGTGGGGGAACATGGGCGGAAAAATGCTGCTTGAGTTCGAGAAGATTCTTTTCTGCTAGTAAGTCGCCTTCTTGGACTCTGTTTCTAAGGGTATCAATTTCGTCTGTGAGGGCTTTATTACGCACTTCGGCTATCTCTAAATCATGCTGCGCTTGCA
>JBEIEG010000308.1:0-3239 GCA_040383035.1 Hyphomonadaceae bacterium
ATCGGGTCTGGTGGGCGCTATGATGACCTTGTGATGCGCTTTCGCGGCGAACGTGCGCCCGCTACCGGGTTTTCGCTGGGTGTCTCACGTCTGGTCGCAGCTTTGTCCGCCTCGGGCCGCCAGCCAGAGGCCGCCCAAGGCCCGGTCGTTATCCTCGCCCTCGATGGCGATGCGATGGCGGGCTATATGCAGATGGCCAACGAATTGCGCCAAGCGGGCATTGCGGCTGAAGTCTATCTCGGCAGCTCTGGCATGAAGGCGCAGATGAAATATGCCGATCGCCGCAAAGCCCCAGTCGTCGTGATGGAAGGCAGCCAAGAGCGCGAAGCCGGCAAAGTAACCTTGAAAGACCTTAATCTGGGTGCGCAACTGGCCCAAGCGATTGAGTCAAACGAGGCGTGGCGGCGTGAGCGGCCAGCCCAAGTTGAAGTGCCCCGCGCCCAATTGGTGCAAGCCGTGCAGGATATGCTGCAGCCATGAACCAAGAGACTGGCCCTAAAATGCAGGCTGCTTGGGCTGCTTTGAAGGCCCGGGGTGGGCAAGAGGTGGCCTTGCCCACTCTGTTGCCCGCAGCTTTGGTGCTGGAGCTTGCTGGCGAAGATGTGCGCCCACGGCTCTATTTTGCCTCTGGCCCGGATGGGGCTGAATTGTGCTTGCGGGCCGACCTTACCATTCCTGCGGCCTTGCACTATGCGCAAGTCGCTGGGACGGATCACGAGCCTGTTGCTTGGGTGTGCGAGGGCAAGGTGTTTCGGGCCCCAAAGCCGGGTGAAGATCGCGCGCCGGAATTTGTCCAAATCGGTCTGGAGCGCTTTGGCGATGCTGACCGGATTGAAGCGGATGTGACTGTATTTCTTGCCGCTTGGGAAGCCTGCCAAGCGGCCGGAGAGCGCGATCTTTATGTCCGCTTGTGTGACGGTGGCTTGTTGCCGAACATCATTGCCAAGGCCGATCTACCTGAACCATGGGGCCAAGCGCTGGGCGAAGTGGCCAGCCACAAGAGTGCGCTGAAGCGCGTCCTGGCTCAGGCTACAGGAACCGGGCCAAGCCGTCAGATCAGTGCGCTAGAACGCACGATTGCCGAACTGGACCCCGAACGCGCCCGCAGCACCGTTGCAGAAGTATTGTCCCTCGCGAACCTGTCGCTGCCCGGCAATCGCCGACTCAGCCACGTGGCCGACCGCCTTGCGGCACGGGCCAAACGCGCCATTGCAGAACCCCTTGCGCCAGAACTGGCGGAGACTTTGTCCAAGCTGATCCATTTAAGCAGTCAAGGCTCGCTCACCGCGAGTTTGGATGAATGCGTTACTCTGGCAGCTAAACTCGGTGTCGATTTGATGGATTGGCGCCAAGCTTGGACCTTAAGGCTCGACCGCATTCAACAAGAAGCGCCAGAGGCTTTGACGCATGCTCATTTTGAAGCCTTAAGCCCAGAGGCTTTTGATTATTATGATGGGATGGCGTTTGATCTGGCCGCCGAGCCAAGCTTCTCGCGACCTGTGGCAACCGGTGGGCGCTATGACACGTTGGTGGGCGAGATTTCATCGGGTGCACGCCAAGCCCGCGCTGTTGGCTGTGTGATCCGCCCTGCGCGATTTGGAGGGCAATGAGATGGCAAGCGTGACCTTAGCCTTGCCCTCTAAAGGGCGCTTGAAAGAACAATGCGAAGCCTGGCTGGCCAAGAAAGGCCTGGTTCTGCGCCAGACGGGCGGGGAGCGCGGCTATAGTGCAACGCTGGATGGGTTTGACGACGTCCAAATCCGCTTGGCCTCAGCTAGCGAAATAGGCAAGGCGCTGTTGGCCGGGGAAATCCACCTTGGCATCACTGGCGAAGACATCGTGCGCGAAGCCGCCAGCGACGTCGACACCCGCCTCACCATAGAGGCCCGCTTGGGCTTTGGTCGTGCGGATGTAGTCGTTGCCGTGCCCAACGGCTGGATCGATGTTGAGACCATGGCGGATCTGGCCGAAGTCGCCACCGACATGCGACGTCAAACAGGGCGGCGGTTCCGGATCGCCACCAAGTTCACCCGCCTGACCGCGCAATTCATGCGCGACCATCACGTCGCCGATCACCGCATCGTCGATAGCGCTGGCGCGACCGAGGGCGCACCCGCTGCTGGCATTGCTGAAGCCATTGTCGATATCACGACGTCGGGGGCAACGCTGACCGCCAATGCGCTTAAGATTTTGGATGATGGGGTGATTTTGAAAAGCGAGTCCTGCTTGATGCGCTCGACCTCAGCGGATTGGAACGATCAGACCCGCGCGACCGCGGCGCAACTCTTCAAGCGGTTGGAGCTGGCCTAACCATCAGCCCTTGGGTGACGGGCTGGCAAAGGTGTGGGCAACACGGTTGACGTCGCGCGTGCCACAAGTTTGCCGTCTGCATCAAACAAATCTGCTTCCAGAAAGGCTGCCTTGTTGCCCCATTTGACGACTCGGCCTTCAGCTTCCACGGGGCCAGCAGGGCAGGGGCGCAGGAAAGTGGTTTTCAGCTCTAAGGTAGGGACTGCAAACGCCATTTGCCCGGCAACGATGCCAGCAATGGCCATGGCTTCATCCAACATGGCCGTCACAAAGCCGCCTTGCAGCGCGCCACGTGGATTACACCATGCGGCTTGGCCAACCATTTTGATCCGCACACGGCCAGCTGCTTGATCTATCGCTAGCACCTCAAGTCCCAGCGTGTCGGAACAGGCGGGGCGAGACTTGGCTTGGGTGAACTTTGCCAGAACTTCCGCGTCCGTGCGGGGCTGGCTGGTCTCTGCGCTCACTTCTTGCGCCGGAACGCGTCGAGGCTGACAACTGCACCGGTGCTCGGCGTTTTGACGACCGTGTCTTCCACTTCGGATTCCAGCACGTCATCATCCAAGTCGGCATCGGGCGACAGATCGTCAACCACATCAAATGGCAAAGCAAAGCGTACGGAGGGGTCATAGAAACGGGTGATTGCCGCAAAGGGGATCACAATGCGTTGCGGTACACCGCCAAAGTGCAAGGTGATGGCGAACCAGTCATCGCGCACTTCCAACCCTTCATATTGATGCTGGACGACAATCGTCATCTCATCAGGATATTTCGCAGCCAAATACTGGGCGACCTGCACGCCGCGGGCGCGGGTACGGAAGCTGATGTAGAAATGGTGGTCACCAGGCAGGCCCGTCAACGCAACTTTGATCGCGTCGCGCACGACGCCACGCAACGCATCTTGGGTTAGCTTTGCATAGCCGATGAGG
>JBEIEG010000309.1:0-3202 GCA_040383035.1 Hyphomonadaceae bacterium
CCCAGATCGATCTCAAAGACCGTCCGCCCGATTGCCCGCCTAATGCGGAACTCAAGCGCCTCTTGCAAATTGCGCGCGGGCCAAAATACCGGCCGGAGAATGCCGAAGCTTTTTCGCGCAACGAATTACGCTGGCGCGACATTCCACCACCTTGTCTGGAGGATGGGCATAAGGTGAAGATGACGGGGATGGGTGGGTGCGTGCGCTTTGGCATGACGCCGTCGCGCGTCCGCTCGCCTCAGGAAATCTGTGAAGCCAAAGGCATTGGCGGCTGTGCGCCCGTCCCGTCCCAAGCGGCTGTTAATGCGGCCGTGAAGCAGGCAAAGGGGCAGTGATGGGGTCGAACTTTCGCGGGCATTGCAGGGTTTGCAGACAAGGCGGCATGAATTAGGGTTCAGGCATGATCTCAATTGCCCCAGTCCTAACGACCCCAAATCTCACACTTCGTGGCCACACCGTTGAAGACTATGACCGCCTTGCAGCCATGTGGGCAGACCCGGAAGTCATCAAACATATCGGCGGGCGCGCCTCAACGTCACAAGAAGCGTGGTTCCGGCTGTTGCGTTACTTGGGCCATTGGCCAGCCCTGGGCTATGGCTATTGGGCCGTATGTGATCGGGAAAGCGGGCTTTATATTGGGGACGTGGGTCTGGCCGATCATAAGCGCGGCATGCACCCAGAGTTTGATGGTACGCCCGAAGCGGGCTGGGTCATTACGCCAGCCATGGCGGGCAGGGGCTTTGCGACCGAGGCGACCCAAGCGATCCTCGATTGGTATGAAGCCAGCTATGGCCGCGCGCGCACCGTATGCATGATTGAATCCGTGCACGCGGGCTCAATCCGCGTCGCCAATAAATTGGGCTATGAGCGCTTTGCTGAAGTCACGATGCCGGCCGGACTGGTTAGTTTGTTTCAGCGCTCTTGATCCAAGCCTCAACCGGGCCTTTTTGCAGGATCGTCAGCGGATTGCCCTTGCGGTCCACTTTATTGCCCAAAGCCAAGCGCACCCAGCCTTCGGAAATGCAATATTCCTCAACATTGGTCTTTTCCTCGCCCTTGAAGCGAATGCCAACGCCTTGGGCGAGGACCTCTTCATTATAATAAGGGCTGCGAGGATTGACGCTTAAGCGGTCGGGCAAGGCGGTGGGGCTGGTTTCATCGGTCATGCCCGCTGCTTAGCCTAATGCGGGCGCGAACCTCAAGGGGGCGGTGTAGTGGCTAAAGGTTCATTCTGATAATGATTCCTTCTGGCAATGAGATGCCGTTGACCCAATTTGATTTCAAATGAATGCGAGAAATACCTGGTGCCCGAATAAGTTGCCTAAAACCCATTCGATCAGCCCGTGCCATATCCACAAGTTCGACCATGCCTACGTCTAGGGCGTTTAAATCTTCCGCCGAAATTGCCTGCGCCACCAAGCCGTAGAATTCTCGCTTATCAATATTGCTTGACGGTACAACCCAAAGCTTACTCTCGCCAGTCTCGCTAGAGCGCGCCAACATCACACCTTTAGGCTTGATCATCGTTTCGTCTAGGCTGCGGGTTAGCGTTTGAGCGTCAGCTACCAGTGCATCTTGATCCATGACAGAACTCCATCCTGCTCATCTGTAATGGCGCTATTAAGATATCTCGCGTCAGATTCATCCCAAGTAGCATAGCGGCTATTCGGGCTCCACTCTCTACAAATGCCCCAATTGGCCGCAAAGGCCTTATCGGACTTCAGTTTGGCGTTTAGAGACTGCTGAAGCCCTGCTAGCCCAGTCAATTTAACATATTCGTGAGAAAACACATCATTCACGAAAGATTTGTCTGGGATCGTTTCCGCCGAAAACTGTTTTGATATGCAGGCCTTCAACGCCAACTCAATCGAATAGCCCGATAGATAATAAGCGGCAGACCAAGAACTGGTTTCCAGTAGCACTTTCGCGTCACGAATCCGAAGTTCAGTTATACCTTCAATATCTTTCTTGTGCATAAGGCATCTATAATGATACTTCTCCCTCAGGTCTAGAACCCACCCACCCCCCACTGCACCCAGCCTGATAGATACCCTTTACAAAACAGACTCACATAGCTAGTAACGCCGCTCTTGCTTGGACCGGCTGTGGAGAACCTTGGTGTTCTTCAGACGCGGGACGATAAAAGCGCAGGGTTCATACCGCCGAAAAGGGTATGTCGCCTCTGATGGCGCGGTCATACGCGTCTTTGCTTCTTCGACCCCGTCAGATGGCCTTTCCAGCTAAAATTAAGTTTGCGCAGCCTGATGCGTCGCCGGTCAAAAAGGCGTCGTAGCGGGCTTCGTTCGATGTTTGACATGCGGTCCTATCGTTTGGATGACCGCTTCGCGAGGGTAAATATGGCTCAACAGACCATCCGGATCAGGCTCAAAGCCTTCGACCACCGGGCGCTGGATCAGTCCGCCAAGGAGATCGTCTCCACGGCAAAGCGCACTGGCGCAATGGTACGAGGCCCTGTGCCTTTGCCAACGCGCATTGAACGTTTCACCGTAAACCGCTCGCCACACGTCGATAAGAAGTCGCGCGAGCAGTTTGAAATCCGCACGCACAAGCGCGTGCTCGACATCGTAGACCCAACACCACAAACCGTGGACGCGCTGATGAAGCTCGACCTCGCTGCCGGTGTTGACGTCCAAATTAGTCTGTAAGGGCGCCGGCTATGCGTACAGGATTGATCGCAAAGAAAATGGGCATGACCCGCGTGTTTGCTGCCGATGGCGCGCACGTGCCTGTCACTGTCCTGGCTCTCGAAGGCTGCCAAGTGGTGGCCCAAAAGACCGACGACAAAGACGGTTACACTGCTTTGCAAGTGGGCGCTGGTGCCCGCAAGGCAAAGAACGTCACCCAGCCCATGCGTGGGCATTATGCTAAGGCCAGCGTTGAGCCTAAGGCGAAACTGCGCGAGTTCCGCGTCAGCTCCGACAATCTTGTCGACGTTGGTATGGAATTGACCGCTGACCACTTCTTGCCAGGCCAAAAGGTCGATGTCTCCGGCATCACTATTGGTCGCGGCTTCACCGGCGCGATGAAGCGCTGGAACTTTGGTGGTTTGCGCGCAACGCACGGTGTGTCTCTGTCGCACCGTTCGCATGGTTCGACTGGCCAACGCCAAGACCCAGGTAAGGTTTTCAAGGGCAAGAAGATGGCTGGACACTATGGTGTTGAGCGCGTCACCACCCAAAAC
>JBEIEG010000310.1:0-3192 GCA_040383035.1 Hyphomonadaceae bacterium
GATCGCTAAGCAGCGCGCAGCCCGCAGGCTATGGGCACGGGTCTTGGACGCTTGTGGTGTTGCGGCACCCATGCGCCTCCAAGCGGTGACCTCTGGCCGTATGCAGACCAAGCGCGATCCGTGGACCAATATCTTGCGCGCTACATGTGCTTGCTTTGGTGCTGCGGCTGGCGGTGCTGATGTCATTACTGTCTTGCCTTATTCGAGTGCCATTGGGCTGGCTGATGAGAATGCCCGCCGGATTGCCCGCAACACCCAATTGATCTTACAAGAAGAGAGCCATCTCGGCCGCGTGACGGACCCTGCGGGCGGGGCTTGGGCGATGGAGGCTTTGGCTGAGGACTTGGCCCAAGCGGCTTGGCCTTTGGTGCAAGAAATTGAGCGGGCAGGTGGCCTGCCGTCTGCTTTGGATCAAGGCCTGGTGCAGGGATGGGTCGCCCAAACGCGCGCTGCCCGCACCCGCGACATCGCCAAGCGCAAGACGCAACTCATTGGCATCAATATCTACGCCAATCTCGATGAAATTGTGCCTGCTACCGCTTCGATTTCCGCCGCCACCGCGCCTGCGACACCCTTGGCAGGGGCCATTCCACCCATGCGTTTAGCACAAGATTTTGAAGCCTTGCGGGACCGTGCCGACAGCCTAAGCCCCAAGATTTTTCTGGCGACCTTAGGTAGCCTCGCCAAGTTCAGTGCCCATGCTGGCTTTGCCCGCAATGCCTTTGAGGCGGGCGGCATCCGGGCCTTGGGCGCAGATAGTGCCTATCCAGATCAAGCCGCTTTGATCACAGCCTTTAAGGCTAGCGGCGCGCTTCTTGTCTGCCTGTGTGGCGATGATGCGACCTATGAGACCGAGGCCACCGAAGCTGCTGCAGCCCTGAAGGCCGCCGGTGCCCAACAGATTTGGTTGGCGGGCAAGTTCCAAGCCGCCACTATTGATCGCAACCTGTTTGCTGGATCGGACATTTTGGCCGAACTCACCCACGCCATCACCCTTCTGGAGGAGCCCGCATGAGCAAGCTACCGGACTTTAGCCAGTTAGAGCTTGGCACGCCGACTGTGACCTCCGCACCGACAGGAGCGGCGAGTGCTCCGATGTGGCGCACGCCCGAAGATGTTTTGGTAAAGCCGTCCTATGGACCCGAAGACCTCCAAGGGCTTGACCATTTGGGCGGGCTTCCAGGTATTGCCCCGAATATTCGAGGGCCCTATCCCACGATGTATGTGCAACAGCCTTGGACGATCCGCCAGTATGCGGGCTTCTCCACGGCAGAGGATTCCAACGCTTTTTACCGCCGCAATCTGGCTGCTGGCCAAAAGGGCCTGTCGGTCGCCTTCGATCTGGCGACCCACCGCGGCTATGACAGCGACCACCCGCGCGTGCTGGGCGATGTTGGTATGGCGGGTGTGGCCATCGACAGCATTTATGACATGCGCACCTTGTTTGAGGGCATTCCCCTCGACCAAATGAGCGTGTCGATGACCATGAATGGCGCAGTTCTGCCAATCCTGGCGCTCTATGTCGTGGCGGCAGAAGAACAGGGCGTCAGCCCCGATAAGCTCTCTGGCACGATCCAGAATGACATTCTCAAAGAATTCATGGTCCGGAACACCTATATCTATCCTCCCGGACCCAGCATGCGGATCATTTCGGACATTTTTGCCTTCACCAGCCAAAACATGCCCAAGTTCAATTCGATCTCCATCTCCGGCTATCACATGCAAGAAGCCGGCGCGACGGCGGACTTGGAGCTCGCCTACACCCTCGCCGACGGCCTCGATTATATCCGAGCTGGGCTGGATGTGGGATTGGATATTGATGCGTTTGCACCGCGTTTGTCCTTCTTCTGGGCGATTGGCATGAACTTCTTCATGGAAGTCGCCAAGATGCGGGCAGGGCGGGCTTTGTGGGCACGGCTGGTCAAGCAATTCAATCCCAAAAGCGAGAAGTCCCTTGCGCTTCGCACGCACAGCCAAACCTCTGGCTGGAGCTTGACGGCGCAAGACGTGTTCAACAATGCGGTGCGCACCTGTGTTGAGGCGATGGCCGCTACCCATGGCCACACCCAGAGCCTGCACACCAATAGTCTTGATGAGGCTTTGGCTTTGCCGACCGATTTCTCCGCTCGTATTGCGCGCAATACCCAGTTGGTCCTGCAAGAAGAAGCAGGCTTTTCCCGCCCGATCGATCCGTGGGGCGGCAGCTATTATGTCGAAAAGCTGACGGCCGACCTCGCTGAGCGGGCTTGGAAGCATATTGAAGAAGTTGAGGCCTTGGGCGGCATGGCGAAAGCCATCGAACAAGGCTTGCCCAAGCTGCGCATCGAAGAAGCCGCCGCGAAAACGCAAGCGCGTATCGATACCGGCATGCAGACCGTGGTTGGCGTCAATAAATTCCCGCTCGATGAAGTCGAAGACGTGCCCGTTCTCAAGGTCGACAATACCGCTGTGCGTATGAAGCAGCTTGAGAAATTGAAGCGCCTCAAGGCCGAACGTAATCAAGCCGATGTGGATGCGGCCTGCGCAGATTTGACGGCTGCGGCCCGCGACGGATCCGGTAACCTCCTCGACCTCGCGATCAAGGCGGCCCGGGCGAAAGCCACTGTCGGCGAAATCTCGTTGGCTTTGGAAGATGTTTATGGCCGTCATAAAGCTGAAATCCGCATCAATTCAGGGGTCTATACCCGCGAAGCGGACCCTTCCAACCCCGTCATCCAACAAGCCCGCGAGGCCATTGCCGCTTTTGCTAAGGCCGATGGCCGCGCGCCCAAAATTCTCGTCGCCAAAATGGGCCAAGACGGCCATGACCGCGGCCAAAAAGTGATCGCAACCGCGTTCAGCGATCTGGGCTTTGACGTCGATATCGGCCCCTTGTTCGCTACCCCTGAGGAGGCGGCCCGTCAGGCAGTGGAGAATAATGTCCATGTCATCGGCTTCTCGTCCCTCGCGGCCGGCCATCTGACGCTTCTACCCGCCCTTCGCCAAGCGCTCTCAGCCGAGGGCCGCAGCGACATCATGATCGTCATCGGCGGCGTCATCCCGCCAGACGACGTGCCCGTCCTCAAGCAAATGGGCGCAAGTGCGGTTTATCTGCCCGGCACGGTGATTGGTGAAGCGGTCGTGGATTTGATCGGTACGTTGAGTGGGCGCTTGGGGTATTAGGGGAAGCGTTGGAATAATCTCTCTTGCGGC
>JBEIEG010000311.1:0-3192 GCA_040383035.1 Hyphomonadaceae bacterium
CCTTGATTATTGGTTACCTGCGCTCGCTAATCTGAGGCTTAGGTGGAGCGAAGGCAGTATTGAGGCTGGATGGCAGTGCTTATGTGATCAAAAGTCTTGCACCGCGGCCCAAGCGCGTCTATCTGCCTGCCTCTCTTGGGGTGTCGCCAAGCGGTAAGGCATCGGTTTTTGGTACCGACATTCCTAGGTTCGATCCCTAGCACCCCAGCCACTCTTTCCGCCAATCATCTATCTTTGTGTTAACCTATGGCTTTGCCGGCGCGGCTAAGGCCAGCCAAACTTCGTGACGGCGCAGGAATGGCGCAGTCCAAGGTGGATCATAGGACGCATAAATCGGTGCTCCAATTGGTGTCAGCTTTTTGCCCCGAAGCCACGTGCGCAATTCCTCGCTCTTCTGCGCCATCATGGCTTGGCTGCCAAAGCCGGAGAAGGTGATCACACCGTAGCGCTTAGCTGGCTCTTCCAGCAGCCGGACATTTGGGTCGTTCGGGACGGGCATGGTCGCCAGCGTTGAGCCTTCTGGCATGATAAAGCGCACCTTCCACTCTGCCCCCGCATCTTGACGCGTGACTGGGGCGGTCATGGCGATGGACTGGCCTTCTTGCTGCCGGGTGACCGGAGCAGTCATCGCGATGCTGGCGCGTGGTTTATTCCCGCCAAAGATATAACGCGCTAACGGCCTAAAGCCGGCGTTTGCGGGATCGCCACGCCCCTCTGGCACGCGAACTTCAGCGACCACTTGGCTATCATAGTCTCGGATCTCAAACGTGCCATCGCGGAGAACCCGCTTAAATGTAGGCTCGGCTGTGTCAGCCTTAGAAGGGCTTGCGAGCCCAATGGCACTGAGCAGCGGCAGGAAAAGGGCGAGGGCGGGGCGCAGGAGAGGTTTGGTCATAATCTTAGTACGTTCCCAGCCTGCATTTGGTTCAAATATCACGCGTTTGAGCTTAGCCTATTTGCTGCCAGACTTAAATTTAAAAGTGTGATTTGCGCCTTTCATAGGGGGCTCATGTCCTTTAAAGCATCGCGCGCGTTCCTGAGGCGCATTGTCCCGCTCTGATTGACAGAAGTGACCCAAGAATTGACTGCGACTTTTGACCTGTTACCCGATGCCGCAGTATATGATGCCGACGCTGAAGCGCTGTATGCCCTAGCCTTTGGTCCTGGGCGGCATGCAAAAGCGGCTGCCCGCCTGCGCGAGGGGAGCCCTTGTCGTCGCGACGTTTCTTTCGTGGCGCTAGCGAAAGACGGACAACTCATTGGCGCGTGCCGCCTATGGCCCGTGGCTACCGATCAAGGCGATAAAGCTTTGTTCTTAGGACCAATTGCGGTTGCGCCGGATCAACAGGGCCAAGGCTTGGGCGGCAAATTGGTCGAGGCCTGCCTAGCTGCCAGTGACAGGCTAACGGGTCTACCAATCATTTTGGTGGGCGACCTCGCGTTCTTTGAGCCTTATGGCTTTAGGCGGGTGCTGAAGGGGCAAATAATCCTGCCGGGGCCTGCTGACCCAAACCGCCTCCTTTGGCGCCCCAGCCCGGGCTTGGACGTAGCGATCCCAGCAGGCAAACTCTTGATCCAAGCCGCGCTTTAAAGCTTGCGGCGCGAAGGGGTCAACCTACCCTCTCGCCACCAGCCAAACAGGGCCATCCCAACCAATAAGATCGCATAGACCCAAGGCGGCAGGAGCGCGTCTCGGCTCGTTGCGGTCACGCTGGTCGCTCCTGAACGCCTCAAACCTAACCCATCAGTTCCAGCCGTCTGGCTCTTACCCAAGCGGGTGATGTTGGGCAGGGGGCCGGTACCTGCTAACCCAACCCATGTCACGCTCCCGCCGCCTTGCTTGGCTTGCGGGTCCGCTAGCGCTGCAGGGTCTGCTGTTAACAGCCGGGCTTCGTTGGGATTGCCAATGCCCGCTACAATAAAAGCGCTTTTGTCACCGGATTGCACAAACACCAATCCAGGCTTAGCCATCTGGCTCTCGCCCCGCCAAACACCTGGCCCAGAAGCGGAAAGTGCGACAGGGAAGGTTTGGCCCGATAGGGTGACTTGGGCAGGACCTGGATCTTGCCCGCTTTGCCGCTCAATCAGAAGACGGCCAAACTGGCTGCGCAGAATCAGACGATCTGCCTCAAGGTCTGCTTCCTTCATCAGCCAATGGGCCGTACGGCGAAAAAGCTCATCAAATGGTCCGCCACCATCATAGCCGCGACGCCACAGCCAAGCCTGATCGCTCATCACCGCAGCTACACGTCCGCGACCAACTTGGCCTAAAACTAGCAATGGTTCGCCGGCCCCTTCTAACAAGACGTCCCCCGTCGCTGTAGATGGCTGGACCCGCAGCCACTTGCCCCATGTGTCGGACTACTCAGCCAAGCTGGCAGAAACCGGATGGGTGCGGCCGCGTTCAGTTAAGGTGGGTCGGAAAGCCGTTTCAATCGGCTCACCCCGCGATTGCACGGGCAGAATGCGGCTCAATGGCGTCGACTGTACCCCTTCATCAAGTCCTTCAGATGGCCCGGCCAGCATCAAAAAGGCCCCGCCACCCTCTACCCATTGTGCTACAGAGTCGAGATAGGCGTCCGGCAAAACCGAGAGCCGCGAGAAGCGGTCAAAAACCACCAAGTCGAAACTATCAATCTTGTCGAGAAAGAGTTCGCGCGTGGGGAAGGGGATCAGCGATAGTTCCTCCGTTGGCGTAAAGTCCTGCTTTTCGGGCGGTCGGAGGATGGTGAATTGCACCAAATCCACGCTTGGGTCTGACTTCAAGAGATTCCGCCAAGCCCGTGACCCCGCATAGGGCTGGCCTGTCACCAGCATGACCCGTAGACGGTCGCGTACGCCCGTGATCGAGAGTGCGAGCCCATTGTTCGCGGTTGAAACTTCGCCTGCGACTCCCGGAGTTTCAATGGCAATTGGCACAAGTCCGCGTTGCGCAATTGGCACTTCAATGACGATATCTTCGCCTGTCGGCACGTTTAGCGTCTGTGGCGCATCTGTGCCGACGCGAACCGTCAAAGGAACCGAGCTATCAGTATCTTCGACCCGTACAATCACCTTGGTGATTTCACCAATCGGCGCTTGCTTGGGTGCTGACCTCAGATCAATTCGTCGGTCGCGCTCTTGCGGGCTACCAACAAGGACCTGATGCAGCGGGAAGGGGCGGGCCGCGTCATCCCCGTCGATAAAGCGACC
>JBEIEG010000312.1:0-3171 GCA_040383035.1 Hyphomonadaceae bacterium
AATATGGATATGATAAATTCATGAGTGAATGGATTGGGCGCGACATTGAGGACATGGCGCTGTTTGCGCAGGTCGTTGAGCGCGGCGGTTTTATGGCTGCCGCTCGATATACGGGCGTGCCGCAACCCACGATCAGCCGCCGGATACTGGCGTTGGAAGCCCGTATTGGGGCAAGCCTTCTCGATAGAACGACACGCCGCGTGCATCTGACAGAAGTGGGACGCCTCACTTATGACCACGTTCGGATCATGCTGGTGGAGGCACAGGCAGCCAGAAATGCGGTCGATGTTTTATCTGCAACGCCCCGTGGCTTGCTGCGGGTGGCCGCGCCCGTATTGATGGGACGTTCGGCACTTCCCTTGGTCGTAAACCGCTTCTTGGAGCGCTATCCGGATGTCTCCATCGCGTTGGAACTCACAACGCGCAATCTTGATCCTGTCGAGGATGACGTCGATGTGGTGGTTCGCCTTGATGTCCCCAACCATTCACAAGCCTGGGTCGATCCACTGCGACTTATTCGTCTGGGTTTTTACGTTGCGCCATCCCATCCGGGTCCAATCGCAAAAGATCCAAGCGAATTAACAGGACAGGAGATTTTTGGCGCAACCCGAGGGCCAATCCTGCAGACGCTGACTTTTATCCGCGACAGTACAGAGACTTTGGTTCCGATCTCGCTTCGACTTAGGTCAAATGATGTAGTTCCAGTTATTCAGGCGGCTGAAGCCTGCAAAGGCTACGCTCTCTTGCCTGATTTTGCTGCCCCACAAGGCTGGAGGCGTGTATGTTCAGAATGGCAATTGCCAGCTTCCCAAATCGTAGCCCTAACAACCCGCCACGGCAGGAAACAACCAAGGGTGATGGCGTTCATTGAAGCATTGAAGGAAGGCTTAGCCTAGCCTCAGGACCAATGAAAGGGTTCGCTAGTAGACAAGTATCTCATTCACTCTCGGGGCTGGGAGGGCTTCGAGATGGGTGATTTAATTATGCTGTCGGACGCGCTGATGCGTCGCATTGGACCGAATCTTCCTTTACTGCTCGGCATTCCACATATTGATGGTCGCTAGGTCATGTCTGGAATCAACTTCATGATCTGCCGTGGTCCCCGGTTTTCCTTCCACTGGAAATCAAGGGATTCTGCTCTGATGTACGTCGGCTTTCACCCTGATAAACCCCCAAACCAGACCATCTCCTTTCGGCCACTTGTCGCCATTGCGTGACGGCCCCGCATTGAACCCGACCTATCGCCAATGGCATAGCCCGTTCTCACTTGGACCGCCTTTGACGCAGGCTGTGCCTACGCAAAGGCTTAGGTCGAGTTTGAGCGCCTAAGGTGGGGTGTCAAGGGGCACGCTTCGCGTGTCGGCGCAGCCGATAAACCCCTTGACACCTCACCTTGCGCAGACAGAATTGTCGAGCGGCTTCAAGGCAAGCGAAGCGACGCGTTGAACCGTTCCAAGTGCTTTGGTTGAAACCCAGCCTGACGATCTCAAGAAGTATTTGACCCTAGTGCATCCCTACCCCAACGCACCCGACCGCCCAAAGCGCCCTAAACCTTCAACAGGCCTTCATGAAATTCATTGGCCAAAATGGCATAGAGGACGTGGTCCTTCCATTCGCCATTGATCTTTAGGTATTGTCTGGCCAAGCCCTCTTCTTGAAAGCCAATGCTTTGTAAAAGGCCGCGGGAACGGAAGTTTGTTGGCACGCAGGCCGCCTGTACGCGGTGTAGACCAAGCGGTCCGAACGCATAAGAGACAACGGCGCGCACGGCAGCGCGGGTAAAACCCTGCCGCGCAAACGGTTGACCGACCCAATAGCCAATCGTGCAATCCTGGGCCACGCCACGGCGGATGTTTGAGATGTTCACGCCGCCGACAAGCGCATCATCGCTGGAACGAAACACCAAAAATGGCGAAGCCAAGCCCAATTTGACATCATGTCGCCAGCCTTGCAGACGCCAAAGATAGCAAGCGCGTGACAATTCATCGAAACGCCATTCAGGCTCCCAAGGCACCAGCCAAGTCTCGCTCGCGGCCCGCAACTCTGCCCAAGCCTGATAGTCGCCCTTTGTCGCTTCACGCAAATAGACACCCTCACCTTCGAGGCGCAGTTTGCTTTCACTTGGATTGACCAGATTGAGAAACACCCCGTTTCGGTCCTTTTGTGCGATTTAGGCGAAACTTGCCGTGAAAAGGGGTGCCGCCGCAAGCCCTGCGGCTGGTCCAATCGCTGCGGCGGCAGCTAAACCCTGTTCAGCGACAGCGACAGCCGCACGTGCAGCCTGTTGCACGGCTGGCGCCTCAACCCGCCTGATCCGTGCGGATACGTCAGCCAGCGGCAAGGGCCGACCATAGAGAAGCGTCTGGCTGACGGCAGCTTCACAGCGGGCAGCAGGGCTTTCAGCGGCCATCATCATGCTGGCTTCAAGAATGCGAACAGCGCGTTTAAGCTCAAGTGGGGTTGGGCCATGCTCGGCCATTTGCACCAAATGATCTGCCGTGCGGCGTGCCACATCGCCAGCGTCGGCCGGACCACATCCGACGGAGACGCAAATGCGACCTGAATCCTCATAAAGGTCGCAGAATGCCTCGACCGAATAGACGAGGCCCCGTGTCTCGCGCAGGTCTTGGAACAGGCGTGACGCCATCCCGCCGCCAAGAATTTCACACATAACCCGCGCCGCGATCGCCTCGTCGCTGCCTAAGCGGGGCCCGGGTAAGGAGAAGGTCAGATGGACTTGCTCTGCGTCACGCACTTCGCTCAAAGCCCGACCACCGACTTTGGCGGGCTCGGTCGCTGCGGGATCAAACGGGGCTAAGTCACCAAAAGCGCGTTCAACTTGATCTTCGATCTCGGCCTCATCTAAGGCCCCTGACACGGCGACCAGCATTCTGGACGGAGCATAGGCGCGGCCACGGAAAGCATGGATCGCCGCTTGATCAATCCCAGCGAGGCTGGCCTCATCCCCCAAAATGGGGCGACCCAAAGCATGATCCGGGAAAGCTGCAAACTGGTGCAAGACCCCACAGCGATCTTCTGGATCGTCAAAGGCTTCACCGATTTCCTGCAGCACTACCCCTTTTTCAAGCGCCAAGTCTTCGGCCCGCAAATGTGGCTTCAACACGAGGTCTGTCGTCAAACCCAGCGCAAACGACGCATCATCGGCAAGGC
>JBEIEG010000313.1:0-3164 GCA_040383035.1 Hyphomonadaceae bacterium
CATCGTGCTCGCACAGTTGGACATCGGGATTTCCTTTGACCACCGGGGGCTTTCGCACCCGAATGTCCACAAATTTAGCGCGGTAGGAGAATGAATCTGTCATGAGGAGCGTAATATGCGTTTGACCGCCGCCACAGACAAGGACGAATGACCGATGGGACCCGTGCAAATACAGATGCGAAAAAAACTGCTTGAGGCCTTCGCGCCGTTAGTCCTTGAAGTCATAGACGAAAGTGCCAGCCACGCCGGCCATGCTGGCGCCGCTGTTCATGCCGCGAAACAAGGCGGCGCGGCGACGGGCATTGGCGAGACCCACTTTTCGGTCACCATTGTCAGTGCCGCGTTCGCAGGCCTTAACCGGGTTGCACGCCAACGGGCCATTTATCAGGTCCTCGCCGAAGAATTGGCAGGGCCTGTCCATGCCTTGGCGCTGAAAGCAGATGCGCCAGCTTGAGGGCTTAGTCGGCGCGGTCGCGGGCTTCAAATATGGGTTCAGCTTTGATGAAGGGCGCGGTCTCATCCTCATCCTCTGTATGTGCCAATTTGCCCGCTGAAGGCAGAAAGCGGAACAGGATCAAGAGGCCCAGAATAGCCGAGATCACCGAGCCTGTATAAACACCAAGTCGCGTCGGGGTGGCGAGGCTTGGGTCCTTAAAGGCCAAGGCCCCAATGAAGAGGCTCATGGTAAAGCCAATACCTGCGACGCAAGCAACGCCTACCATTTGAGGAAAGGTACCTGGAAGCTTGGCACGCATCAGCTTGGCGGCGGCAAAACCGCTAAGCGCGATGCCAATCGGCTTGCCGAGCACAAGGCCAAGCGCGGCACCCAAAGTCACAGGGTGGGTGAGGTATTTCTCCGCCCCTGCAAGATCAACCCCGGCATTGGCAAAAGCAAACACTGGCATGATACCAAAAAGTACCCAAGGTCTGAAATCATGCTCAGCCTCGTGGAGCGGCGACTTGTCATGCCGGTCGCGCATCGGAACGCACGCGGCAACCAGAACGCCTGCAATCGTGCCGCTCACGCCGCTTTGGTGCATGAAGACCCAGAGGACGACACCGATCAGGACATAAAGGCCGATGGAGCGGACTTTAAATCGGTTCATGGCGATCAGCACCGCCAAGACAAAACCGGCTTGCACCAAATAATTTAGATGGAGAGTTTCAGTATAGAAAAAGGCTACAATCACGATCGCGCCCAAATCATCCACCACGGCAACCGCCAGCAGAAACGCTTTCAGGGCAGGGGGCACGCGATTGCCCAAAAGTGACAATACGCCCAAGGCAAAGGCAATGTCGGTGGCCGCAGGAATGGCCCAGCCGTGACCGAAGCCCGCGGGGGCGGCGAAGAATAAGAAAATGAGCGCGGGAACAGCCATGCCGCCTGCGGCGCTGACAATCGGCAAAATGGCTGCGGCGGGATTGGATAATTGTCCTTCCAACAGCTCTCGCTTCAGTTCGAGACCGACGAAAAAGAAGAAAATTGCCATTAGACCATTCTTGATCCAATAGGAGAATTTCATCTCAATCCCGCCATCCGTGGGTCCTATAGTGACTTGTGTGTCGAGAATGGCGTGATAAAGCCCGGCCAGAGGGGAGTTGACGACAATCATGGCCGCTATCGCCGCGGCGACCAGAAGTGCGCCCGGTAATGCTTCTTCCGGCAGAAAACCAAGCGCTTTTTTCGAGGTGGATGCGTCAGACATGGCGTGCTTTCATTTCGATGGGTTAGCTTCTGTGTGTGTAGCCATGATTGGGAGTAGAATAAAGCGATCAACCTCGATCAACGACTTTCCTAAATGCGCAATCACACCGGATTGTCGTGTTTCACTTGCGGCTTGTTGTTGCACCAAAGCCCGTGGGGCGTTACGTTTGGGCCATGTTTCAAGCGCAGCCACCTTTTCCTGTTCCGCTCAAACGGACCGTGGCGCTGGTTGGCCTCATGGGTGCGGGTAAGTCGTCGGTTGGACGTCGACTCGCTGCCCAGTTGAATGTGCCCTTTAAAGACGCCGATGATGAGATTGTGATAGCCGCTGGACGTCCGATTGCTGATATCTTTGCTGAGCGGGGCGAGGACGAGTTTCGCGCAGGCGAACGGCGGGTGATTTCTCGGATTCTGGAAGAACCCCCTCATATACTTGCGACAGGTGGTGGCGCTTTTATGAACCCAATCACGCGGGTGATGTTACGCCAGCGGGCGACCACAATCTGGTTGCGCGCGGATTTGGACACTTTGGTCAAGCGCGTATCGCGCCGCGATGATCGTCCATTATTGCGGGCGGGTGATCCCCGCGAGATCATGGAAAAATTGATGGAAGTTCGCTATCCCATCTATGCTGAGGCTGACATTGTTGTGGAGTCTCGTGAAGGGCCACATCATATCACGGTCGATGCTGTCATCGCCGCCCTGCGCGCGCATGGGGATTTGGAGAGCGTGGCGTGAAACAAACCATTCAAGTGGCCTTGGATCAAAGGTCCTATGCTGTCGATATCGGCCAAGGTCTATTGGCTGAAGCGGGCGCGCTGATCCGCCCCTTAATGAAGCGGCCCCGTGTGGCCATCATCGCGGACTCCACAGCTTGGGCCTTGCACGGCGCTATTTTTTCCAAGAGCCTCACCGAAGCCCAAATCCACTGGGATTTGATTGAGATCGCCCCGGGGGAGGGCAGCAAAAGCTTTGCGAGCCTCGAGCGGGTGACGGAGGAGCTTTTGAAGCTCAATCTGGAGCGCTCTGATCTGATCATTGCCTTTGGTGGCGGGGTTACGGGTGATTTAACAGGCTTTGCAGCAGGCATCACCAAGCGTGGTATTGATTTTGTGCAAGTGCCGACCACCTTGCTGGCGCAAGTGGATTCCTCGGTTGGCGGCAAGACCGCGATCAATGCCAGCGCCGGCAAGAATTTGATTGGGGTGTTCTGGCAGCCGCGTTATGTCTTGGCAGACCTTGCGACCCTTGCAACCTTGCCAGACCGCGATCTGCGGGCGGGCTGGGCTGAGATTTTAAAGATTGGCCTATTGGGCGACCGCGCCTTTTTTAACTGGTGTTTGGCCCATGCCGCCACGGCGTTGGCAGGCGATGTGACCCAATTGGCTTATGCGATTGGTCAATCGGTCCAAACGAAAGCTCGCATTGTGGCAGAAGATGAGCGTGAGGCCGGTGTGCG
>JBEIEG010000314.1:0-3109 GCA_040383035.1 Hyphomonadaceae bacterium
ACCAATGCTTATTTGGAAAAGCTGGTGGCCAGCAATGGACCGATTGGTCGGGTACAATTCGTCGATGTCCGCCAGTCCATGCGCAATGGCGGCGGGCCAGCTTGTTTGCGGTTGCGGGTGGTGCTGGATGACGCCAAGCTACAAGCGGTCAGCGCACGTGCGCTGCTCGATGCGGCACTTTATGAGGACTTAGTCGCTTGGGTGAACCGCCATTATCGTGAGACCTTGGGACCCGATGAGTTAGCCGATCCCAGCCTGCTGAACGAAGGGCGGACGGCCTTAGACGAGCTGACCCAGATCATGCGACTTGGGTCAGACTTCTATCCGT
Source organism: Hyphomonadaceae bacterium (assembly GCA_040383035.1). Taxonomy (GTDB): domain Bacteria; phylum Pseudomonadota; class Alphaproteobacteria; order Caulobacterales; family Aquidulcibacteraceae; genus Aquidulcibacter. Next base: position 329 of record JBEIEG010000314.1, read on the forward strand.
TCCAGCGCGCCTGATCGGGGGCCTATTTGGCCCCCGGCAAGCTATAGTGAACCGAAGCGCCGGGGCCCAACGGCCAGTCGAAATAGACCCAAGCCGCTGTCATCGCCATGCCTGCGACCATGAAGGCCAAAGCAAACGGTAACATCATGGACAACAGCGTGCCGACGCCAACATTCTTGTCCCAACGGCGACAGAAGGCGAGGACGAGCGGGAAATAGGACATCAAGGGCGTCGCAATATTGGTGTAGCTGTCGCCCATCCGGTATGCCGCCGTCGTCATTTCAGGCGAAATACCGAGCAGCATGAACATCGGTACGACGACGGGTGCCATCGCACTCCATTTGGCCGAAGCCGAACCAATGAACAGGTCTAAGAAAGATGAAAAGGCTTGAACGCAGACCAGCAGGAACGGCGCTGGCAGGCTGAGCTCCTTCAAAGCCGCCGCCCCATTGATCGCGGCGATTGGGCCTAGGTTCGACCAACTGAACATGGCGATAAAGTGGGCGGCAAAGAAGGCAAAGACCATATAAGGGGCCAAGGACCTAATGCCCTCATTCATCATGGAAACCACGTCTGACGAGGAGCGGATCGACTTAACCGAGATGCCAAATGCGATACCGCCGAGCAAGAAAATCAGCGTGAAGGCTGCAATCAGGCCTTGATAGAAAGGTTGCAGCTGGGCAGTGCCCTTTTGACTCTCATCAATCAGCGGGGTGAAGCCGGGCCACAAGGACAAAGCAGCAAAAACCGCGATCACCAAGAGGGCCGATAAACCTGCCCAAGCAAGGCCCCGCTTTTCATCGGGTGTGACAGCAGATTTTGTCAATTCAGCTTTGAGATCATCATCGGGGTTCCCGGTCCAAGGCCCTAAGCGCGGCTCCAACACCCGGTCGGTAATGAACCAGATGATGGGGGTGAACAGAACGACGATCGCCAGAATAAACCACCAATTGCCCAAGGGATTCATCGTCCAAGTCGGGTCAATGATGCGGGCCGCTTCTTGGGTGAAGCCAAACAAAAGCACATCAAGCTGGCCCGGGGTGATATTGCCGGCAAAGCCGCCTGAGACTGCAGCAAAGGCCGCCGCGATGCCCACCAGCGGGTGACGGCCTGCGGCTGCATAGACCAAACCGCACAAGGGAATGAAAACCACATAACCAGCGTCTGAAGCATGGTGGCTCATCATGCCAATCAAGCAGACCACAGGGGTCAAAAAGGCCCGGGGCAGATCGCGCAAGCTGTTGCGGATCAGGGCGCTGAATAGGCCAGCGCGCTCTGCCACCGAGGCCCCCAGCATCACGACTAGAACGACACCCAGCGGCGCAAAGCTTGTCAATGTGCGCGGCATATCGACAATCAGCTTCTTCAGATTGTCTTCGGTGAACAGACTGGTGGCGTCAAAGATCAGAAGCCCGTCTTTTAAGACGGCGCCACTGGGTGGCTTCTCACCGGCAAACGGCAAGGATGCCGACCAGCCTAGCGCCGATCCGATCACCGACAGCACCATCAGGAAGCCGATCAACCAGACAAAGATCATTACAGGATCGGGCAAAAGGTTCCCGACCCGCTCGACCCAAGCTAAGAATCCTCGCTGGGTGTTGGGGGCAGGCTTGGCGGGAGGCGTGGCTTGGGTCATAGACATCTCTAAAATCGTTGAAGGCGCGTCATGTGCCTGTTTCTCAGTGGTTGTGCATCTCACAATGTTGGCATCTGTCCAACATCTGTTCTGCTCAATCGATCAATTAGGAGCCAATCACTCGTGTCGGACCGTCCAAAAACGCGACTCTATCTTATCACGCCGCCGAGAATTGAAAATCTGGAACTGTTTGCCAAGGCCTTGCGTGAGGTTATTGAGGCCGGTGATGTAGCTTGCCTGCAATTGCGACTGAAAGAAGCGGCGGATGCTGAAATTCTTGCCGCAGCAGCAGCAATCTTTCCAATGGCCCAAGACTTAGGTGTAGCATGTCTTGTCAATGACCGGGCAGATCTGGCCAAACTAGCTGGGGCTGATGGCGTTCATATTGGCCAGTCTGATGGCACTGTTGACCAAGCGAGAAAGCAGGTTGGTAAGGATGGGGTCATTGGCGTCACCTGTCACGACAGCCGCCATTTTGCGATGGAGGCCGCCGAAGCGGGGGCGGACTATGTCGCCTTTGGTGCCTTTTTCGACACTGCCACAAAAGTGGCACCAGGACGGGCCAATCTCGACATACTTTCATGGTGGCAAGAGATTATGGAAATCCCCTGCGTCGCCATCGGTGGTATAACTCCAGACAATGGGGCAGACCTAGTGAAAGCTGGGGCAGACTTCTTGGCTGTGTCGGCTGGGGTTTGGTCGTGGCCGGCGGGCCCCGTTGCGGCAAGTGCCGCCTTCAAGGAAATGTTTGAGACATGCGCCTAACAATCCTGCGCTTAGCTTTAATGGCCAGTGCCCTTTTCTTGCCCGCTATAGCTTTTGCGCAAACGCCTGCCCCCGCCAGCCCCATGGCACTGGAAGCCGAAGCAGATCAACGCGCGTTAGAGGCCGCCATATCGGCTCTACGAGCCGGTCAATATCGCGATGCGCTCAGCCAAGCGGAAAATCTTGCCTCGCGTGGCAATCCCAAGGCCGCAGCTTTGGCGGGCTCCATCTATGAGCAAGGCTTGGTTGAAACCGCCACACCCGAAGCAGCTGCTAAATGGTACCGCCGCGCCGTTACAGGCGGCAATACGGATGCGATGCTGGGATTGGCGCGTCTGGGCATTGCCCGAAAAGGCGGATCTACACCGGGTGAGGCGCTA
>JBEIEG010000315.1:0-3108 GCA_040383035.1 Hyphomonadaceae bacterium
AAGCTTGGGGGCTGGCCTTGTCGGCCCGGCTTTGGCTGCAAAGCGCAAAACCGATCCTCTCGCAGGCTTCGATGCCGAACTTGACCTGGCACGCCAGAATTGGCGCGTGCCGGGCTTAGCAATTGCCGTCATCAAGGATGGTGCCCCTATCTATACCAAGGGCTTTGGGTGGCGCGATGGGGCCAAGACCCAAGCTGTGACGCCAGATACCTTGTTTGGCTGTGCGTCGCTCACCAAGGCTTTCACTTCGGCAACGGTGGCGCTTTTGGTGGATGAGGGCAAGCTTGCGTGGGATGAACCCGTCACCACCTATCTGCCAGAGCTTAAAATGGCCGGCGGGGTGGAATATGCCAGCTTGAGCCTGCGCGACATGCTCTCACATCGCACAGGCCTCGGCACGCACGATTTGGTTTGGTACAATAATGAGAAGCTGAGCAAGACAGAGCTTTTGGCGCGCTTGCCGTATCTTGAGACTTCTGCACCGCTTCGCAGTCAGTATCAGTACAATAACCTTATGTATATTTTGGCGGGCCTCGTGGTTGAGCGCGCGTCGGGCCAGAGCTGGGAAGCTTTCACAGAGGCCCGCTTGCTGAAACCCTTGGGCATGGGGCGAACGGGTTTTAGTCCCAGCCAAATGGCCCACGATGCTGACTTTGCCTTTGGCCATAAACTTCTGCCTAACAAGCAAGCCGTGCAAATCCCTTTGCGGCCCGAAGATGCGATTGGCCCGGCGGGTGAGCTGCATAGTTCGGTCACTCAGTTTATTCCTTGGATGGAAATGCAACTGGGCCGCGGCCAATATCGTGGCAAGCGCTTGATCTCCGTGGCGCAAAGTGAGGCCATGTGGGCACCGCTTGTCTCCACCGGCGGTCAACCCGAGGCGACGGAGTTGAGCCGTGGCCTTTATGGCCTAGGCTGGAGGACAGATTTTTATCGCGGGATGCGCCGGGTCGCCCATGGCGGCAATCTCAATGGTTTCTCGTCCCGCGTGACCCTGTTCCCAGAGCAGAATGTCGGGATCGTCGCTTTTGCAAATATGCGCGGCACACCTTTGCCCGGCCATGTGAGCCTTGATCTGTTTGATCGTTTAATGGGGTTGGCACCTGCCAATTGGTCAGCCCGGGGGCTTGCCCGGCGTGATGCCAATGAGGCCAAGGCCGCGACCCAAACCCCGCCCGTGCCTATCCCCAACACCACGCCTTCGCGAGAGCTTGCCGCTTTTGTCGGAACTTATAGGCATAAGGGCTATGGCACTTGGACAGTCACCCTCGACGAGGCGGGATTGCAGGGGACCTATAACGAGATGCCAATCCGACTAAAGCATTGGCATTACGATGTATTCAATGGCCAGCCTACGCGGGAAGATGACGACGATCTTCTGGACGTAAAGTTCGCGTTTCAAGCCGACATGGCTGGTAAAATCCGGTCCTTGGAAGTGCAGATGGATAGTGATTTCCCGCCTGCCGTCTTTGTCCGGACATCTGTCTAAGATAGATCACGCGACCTCCCACCAAATTGCAGTTCTTCAGTCATGGAATTGTCATAACGATTGATCCAAGCGGCCCTGTCACGCGTAAAGCTCATAACCAAATCAGGTGCGGACAAGGATCGGAGAGATCAGATGGCCACGTATGAGACAGCCGAAGCCCAAAGCGCGACGCGACGGTTTGTTAAACAGGCTATGAAGGCACCCTTGCTGGAGCATGATCACGAACGTGAGCTTGCCGTTGCCTGGCGTGATCATCAAGATGAGCGCGCGCTGCATGAATTAACGACCGCCTATATGCGGTTGGTGATCTCTATGGCGGCCCGCTTCCGTAATTACGGTTTGCCGATGAGCGACCTCGTCCAAGAGGGCAATATTGGATTGATGCAAGCGGCTGCTCGCTTTGAGCCCGACCGCGAAGTCCGCTTTTCCACCTATGCAGCTTGGTGGATCCGCTCAGCGATCCAGGACTATGTTCTGCGCAATTGGTCCATTGTTCGCACCGGCACGACAGCCGCGCAGAAGTCCTTATTCTTCAATCTGCGCCGACTGCGTGCCCTGATCAGTGACACGGGCGAAGCTATGATGACGCGGGAGAACCGCGAGATCATCGCTACCAAACTAGGGGTTAGCGAACGGGAGGTCGAGCAAATGGCTTCGCGCCTGTCTGCCAACGACCGTTCCCTTAATGCGCCGATGTCTGATGGCATTGATGGCGGCGGCGAATGGCAGGACTTGTTGCCAGACGAAGGCATTCTGCCCGATCAAGACGTGATGGAGCGCACCGATACCGAGCGGCGCACCAATTGGATCCAAGAAGCGCTAAAGTCTCTGAATCCGCGCGAACTCGCCATTATTCAGGAACGGCGTTTAACCGATGAAGGCGCAACTTTGGAATCCTTGGGCGTACGCATGGGCATCTCGAAAGAGCGGGTTCGCCAGATCGAGCATCAAGCGATGAAGAAACTAAGGGCCGCCTTGATCAAAAGGGTTGGCGACCCTGAAGATAGCGGCCTTCTGCCAGACGTCTGATCGGTTCGTTACCGCACGACGGCACGGTCGGCATAGAGAACCGCCGTATAAATGCCCTTGGAGCCGGTCATACGCACCGGAACTGATACGCCCATTTTACCGACATCGGCTAACCAGATTTCAAGGCGGATTGGCTCACGCGATTCACCTGGCTTCTTCTGATTGAATCCCGCCACTTCGGTATAGGTGCCACGGCAATAGGTGGCTGGGCCTTTGTAGGCTGGTGTAGAAACGTTTTCGGTTCCAACATATTGGGTGCGGATGTCATAGCGTCGCTTGCCATCAAAAATCTTCACGGCACCACCACAGGCCCGTCCAGCGTCCCGACCGGTCACGAGTGAAAGCTCCATCAGACCCGTAACTGGGTCGACCGCGTCAAGCTTTTGGGCCAAAGTTGCAGGTGGAAAGCCCATGCTGCTCCACATCGGTGCCGCCGTCACATCCACATTGCGGCCCCCAAAGGCCATGGTAATGCGGCGCCTTTTGCCATTGGTTTCTTGGTTGACGAACGACCTAGGCTTTAACTGGCCGTTATCAATCGTGCCTTTGACGGTTGCAACGCCAGCATCATTATTGAATGAAGCGGCGAT
>JBEIEG010000316.1:0-3079 GCA_040383035.1 Hyphomonadaceae bacterium
GCTAGGCCGCTACGCCTGCCAGATCAGCAAATCAAGCCTATCTGTCGCCTCAAGGTTTGGTCGGCGCGACGTTCGTGTCTGGCTTCGCTGGCATTTCCGGCAAGACTTGAATGCGGATCGTGTTTTGCGGCAAGAGATAACGCTTGGCGATTTCGTGCAATTGCGCGGGTGTAATGGCCTGAAGGCGGGCTTCTGTTTGCGCTTCGCGGTCTAAAGCAAAGCCGCTTTGTGAACCGGGCAACTTGGGGACATCAAGTTCAGACAAAATGAAAGACCAGAAGCTATTGGTCTGGCGTGTGCGGGCTCGACCCTTGACGGCCGGTTCGATCACCCGAGTAAGCTCATCTTGGGTGACTCCATTTTTCACTAAATCAGCGGCGATTCCGTCAATTATGGCCTCTACCGGCTTGACCTGATCAGGGGTGACAGACGCGTGTGCGTAAAAGCGGCCAAGATCGGCGAAGTTTGAAAATGTCCAGCCTCCATCAGGTGAATAGGATTGGCCAGCAGCCTCGCGTACTTTTTCTGTCAAACGTAATTGGAGAATACTGGCAAGAACGTAAAATCGTTCCGCTTCGATTGGATCAATGCCGCCTTTGGTTCGCCAAGATACATGAACGATGGCTTGTTCAACTGGTCCCTTATGCGTCAGGACTCGAGCAGGCTGGCCTGTTGGCATTGATCGGATCGTTACCAATTGGGCGGTATTCAGAGGCAATCCGGCCCGCTTGGGCAAAGTTCCAAAAGTTTTCGCCACCGAAGCAACGACTAAATCAAACTCAGCATCGCCGACGACGACAACATGGATGGTGCCTTCTTCCCGTAAGCGCTTGAGATACGCCTTGCCCTTTTCATCATCGCTCGAGAGATAGCGCTGCAAATTTGGTTCATCATAAGCGGGATTACCGGTCTCGAAATAGGTTGCCCCGAAGAACCCGAATACGCCCGATGCAGTCTGGTTGTAAGAGTCCCAACTTGTTTTCAGAGCGTCTCGCGCCAAACGCGCCGGCCGAGGGCCCATACGCGGCTCGACAACTTGGCTCAACATGACCTGTAATTGCTCAGGCAAATCTGCAATCGCAGGGCTTGCGTACATTTCTAGCGTGTCAGGATCGACCCGAACCGACGCCAGTGTCGTCGACCGGCCAGCAAAAACGCTGATGGATTGATCCAGCGTCAAATCGCCAACACCATCGCCACCCCACGCCGCATCGGCAAATCCGGACCAATGAGGATCGTCCTGCGGGAAAGCTAAATACCCCGAGTTAATGCCAACGCGGATGTTGGCACGGTCTTTGGTGTAATCGGTATGCATGAAAGATAGGCGCACGCCGTTCTCAAAAGTCACCACTTTGGCTTTGGGATAAGTAAGCTCTTCGACTTTCTTGACCTTTCCCGAAGGCCCAAGATTGAGCGGCTTGAATTCGGCTTTCTTGACTTCTTCGCGTGTTGGCAATGGTGCGGCCATGGCGGCTTTCCAAGCATCTACAAGCGCTGCCTCGCTACCTTCCACAGGCTTTTTACTCAACATAACCAAGGATGGCTCAATCCCCTGCCACCAAGTCGCAAAAGCGCGATTAACTGCTTCTGGCGTGATTTCCACGATCCATCGATCAAAGTTGGCTAAATTGTCCTGGGGACTAACTGTTACGGCATCTGAGGCAAGTGCACCGATCAATGAGCCAGATATCCCTGTTGTCCTGCGCGTGGGTTCTTCTTTTATGGCGCGCTCAAGACGCAACCGGCCTTCCTTGAGTTCTTCTTCAAGTTCTGCCGGGGTAAAGCCCGTTGCCACAGCTTGCCGCATTTCAATCACAACGGTTTTCAATGCTTCTTGCCAAGCATCTTCGCGCGGCATGACGGTGAGTGAGGCTGTTAGGCCGTTTTCCGAAACAGAGTTTTGATAAAATACGCCAAGAGTCGGCGGGTTATCGACGAGTTGTAGGCGCGCAAGCCGCCGTTGAAAAACACCCTCAGCGATGGACTGCAAGAATGACCATTTGCGTTTTTCGCTTGTGTCCAGATCACCATAGTCGGCCTCATCGGGACGGGTAAGCGTTGCCATGACAACGATGGGTTGCTCTGGTTCAACAATAATCTTTGCCCGAATGGGCTCTTTAGTCCAATATCCATTGTCTGGGTCAGATGGTGCCTTTGCCGTCTTCGGCTTCCAATCCGAAAACTTTACGGCAATGAGGGCCTTGGTGGCTTCTACATCCACATCACCCGTGATGACCAAAATCGTGCGCTCTGGGCGATACCAGGTTTCATAGAATTCGCGCACTTTGGCGGCTGTTGCTGACTCTAAAATTTCCTTTTTGCCAATCGGTTCGCGGAGCGTGGAAATGTCATTCGGACGCAAAAATTGCCCAACCTGACGCCCAATCCGCCGCCCCGGCCCATCGCCGTCATTCATCTCAGAGATCACCACGCCGATCTCGCGCTTGATCGCATCGTCTTTCAGCAACAGTCGGTCGGCCGTCTCGCGAAAGATCGATAAAGCTGTATCCAAGCGGCCGCCGTCGGCGCTTGGGATGTCGAGCTTATACATCGTCTCTTCAAGGCTTACATGCGCATTGACGTGGCTGCCAAAGCTTGCGCCCAAGCGCTCCATCGTTTTGGTTAGTTCGCCTTCAGGAATATTGGTGGAGCCGTTAAAAGCCATGTGCTCAATGAAATGGGCAAAGCCACGTTGATCCTCGCGCTCATACTTTGAACCCGCTTCAATGCGAAAGCGCAAAGAGACCTGTTTTTCCGGCAATTTATTGGGCCGGATTGCGTAGCGCATGCCATTAGGCAACACGCCATAGACAACATCCTTACTGGGCTTAAGGTCCGAACCCTCCCACGGCCAAACCGCTCCGGGCGGGGTGGCTGCGATCGGGCGGGTCTGGCTGATGGCTTGCGCGACTACCTGTTGAGGTAAAGCGGGCAAAGCGATCAAGAATGAAATACAAAAAAGCGAAGCGGTGCGAACAATGAAATGTTTAATCATGGGTCGATCCAACCACAGGTTAAGCCCTTTGCCAAGGTGGCAGACGCGCTAGATGACGAGGATCACAATCTTGTTTACAGTGCC
>JBEIEG010000317.1:0-3075 GCA_040383035.1 Hyphomonadaceae bacterium
ATTGCCACGGTATTGTCCAACAAAATGGTCGACTTGGGTGGCGCGGCCTTCATGGACCGCGTGCGCGAAAGTGCGGTGGCAGACACGGGCTCTATCGTGCGTGCTTTTGCTGCGGCACGTGCCATTTTCGGTTTGGATGAGGCGATTAATGCCGTCAATGCGCTCGACCTGAAGGTACCTGCGACGGTGCAATTGGACCTGATGATGGAGATTTTGACCGTCCTGCGTCGGCAAAGCTTCTGGCTTGCTCGTAGGGCCAGCCGCGGTGATGGGGCAGGGTTGCGTTCTGTTGGCGATCTGGTCGCGGCCTATGCCACCGGCGTTCAAAGTCTGGCCAGCATGATTTACGAGGTGGTCTCGCCGTTCGAAAAAGCCCGCATAGAAGCGCGCAGCACGACGTTGAAGGCGGCAGGGGCGCCAGAGGCCCTATCCAAGTCCATCGCAGGTCTTTTGCCTTTGACCTCGGCCACCGATATTGTCGATATCGCTGCGGCTAAGGGCTTGCCGGTCGAAGCCGTCGCGCGCCTCTATCACGCACTTGGGGCCGCCGTCGGCTTTGATGAGATCCGCGCCGCTGCGGGGCAAACCTCTACCCCCGACCATTGGGACCGCGTGGCAACCCGCCGCCTGATTGAAGAGTTTATGGGTGAGCAGGCAGGCCTGACTGGAACCGTGTGCGACCATGCCCAAAAGCTCGGTCAAGTCGGCACCAATGCCGCCTGGGCCAAGGCCGTGGTAGAAAGCTGGTCTAAGCTAAATGAAGCTGAACTCAGACGGACCAGCTCTGCCTTAGGCGAACTGCGCGCCAGCCAAGGTGGCTGGAGCTTCGCCAAACTCGCTATCGCCAATACGCAGTTGAAAGAATTGTCGGAAACCGCGCGCGCTTAAGCCTGCGGTTTGGGGGTGGTCTGTCTCTGTTTAATCAGGCCGAAGTGACGGATCATGGGCGTTGAAAAAGGGCTTCGTAAAAAGCATCAGCGATGACGCGTGATCCGGCTTGCGATGGATGCTTGCCATCATCAGCGTAAAGATTGACAGTTGGATGCACACTTTCAAATTGCGCCCAGGCGGCCGCGCCGTTCACAATCTGGGCATCGGTCATCTGTGCCATCTCGCCGATATTCTCCGAAATTCGGCGCTCCATACCTTCGCGCGTGCAAAGTTCAGCAAAATGCGGACAATTGTCTGGATCCCCCGCTCTGTAGCCCCACGTTTGGTACCAGTAGATTTTGGCATCTGGTGAATGGGCTTTGATCAAGTCCACAAGGCGAGCACCATAGATGAAACTGTTTTTAGCAACATACTCACGCGGGAAGGTAAAGTGCTGGCTTTGCTCCTGTAAGATAACAACATCCCACATACGGCGGTTTAGGGTGGCCAGTAGCTTTGCATCTTCACTGTGCTTTTGAAGCGTGTATCCGCCGGTCGCAACCATGGTCACCCGCACATTGAAACCGTTCCGTCGTGCCTTCTCTTCAACCATTGCCGGCATATCATTTTCGGCAGTAAAGCTATTGCCAACAAAGAGGATGTGGCGTGTCGACGGGCCATCAAAAAGTGCAAAGCGATCTGCCAGTGACAGGGCACAATAAAACGTCAGAACGCAGAGTGAAAAGACAAAAACGGGGCGCTTCATCGCCGAGACATGGCCCATCAATCATAAATGAGCCACTAAAGCTCGCCTATCTACCGCGACATCGCGGGGGATCTGTCCAGTAACTCTGCAAAGGCGCTGTCCTTGCCAGTATAGCCACTCTTGGTGTGATCCATTAGCCCGCATAGGGTCATGGTGTCGATCATGGGTTGTAGCAAGGGTGCGGTCCGACAGGACTGAACCACCTTGAGAGCATTGTGCTTCGTTTTGATTGTTTCGACCAGGGGAACACGATTGCTGCAGGCTGTGGCTAGTCAAAGGAAGTGGTGGAAAGCTGGTCTAAGCTAAACGAAGCCGAACTTCGTCGGACCAGCTCCGCCCTGGGCGAACTTCGCGCCAGCCAGGGCGGCTGGAGCTTCGCCAAACTCGCCATCGCCAATACGCAACTGAAAGAATTGTCGGAGACGGCGCGGGCTTAAGCCTGCGCGGTTGCTCGAATGCGGACACCGCCAAGTCTAATTTGCTTAAGGATGTGGCGCTGGAATACCGTGACGAGAGGAGAGTGCTTGAAGGATATCATCCTTATCTGCAACAAATTGTCTTCCGTTAAAATATCTAGCCCCTGACTGTTCCGGGACATCACGAGCAAATATGAGAACTGGGAGCGATTGGTTTTCTTCGCCAATTAATTGGATTACTTCTTGCCTTGGTTTAAGCCACTCTATCCGAACGATGTTTAGCCGAGTTTGAAGAGCGGGAAAGCTAACCAATACGCCCTCTATCAATGCGCAGTGCCAGCAATAAAAATGCGTATCGGGAAAGGCCGGATCCAAAAAGTCTGGCTTAATCAAAATGAGTGTGTCGCGATCCAGCGTCATAACCATCCCTTCGCCCATACTATTATGACTACTAAATTGTTTGCGGCCGTTTTTCAAATTGGTCGAAACTAAAGCGTAATCAATCCTTGAATGGCAGCTTTAGTCGTCGACGCCCCTCAAGTGAGCCGGACGTTGTGGTCGAGTCGGAGACCTTGATCCGCAGATACCCCTTCAGTCCCTTCGGGACAGCTTCCCCACTCGTGGGGTTTCGGCGCATACGCCGATGCTGCCGAAGGCAGTGAAGGGGTGTTCCAGCAGGCACAGATAAAAGCTTATCCCCCTCTCTACAAGCCTCCCGTAACCTAAGCCCATCTCCGACGAGAGGGCGTTGTTGCTGCAGCGGCGACACCGGTTGGGGATGGATAAGCGGGGTTAATCGGGGTTGAAGTGGCGACTTCGTGTTTCATAAGGATTAGCTGTCCTTATGCCCGGTGTGCTTGAGCCTGTCTGCCGTGTGAAGTCGGAGGTCAGGTCTTTCAATAGGCTTGGTCCAACCTCGCGGGTAGCCTTAAGTGAGTTTCTTAAACCCACTCTTTGAAGGCCTTTACGAACTAGGCGGGGGAAATCAGAACCACCCGTGGCGTCATGACCCACCCGAGCACA
>JBEIEG010000318.1:0-3047 GCA_040383035.1 Hyphomonadaceae bacterium
CCTGTCGGGAGGGGTCCTAATCTTCCCATCCTAGCGGCCACAGACGACAATTTAAATGGCGAGAAAATACTCAGTGCTGCCAATGAGGTATTGGGTCGCCAGAGGCGTTTGACCGGTCAGGCTGCGCGGGCGCTAAAAATGGGGCGTCTTGGGATCCGGCCTGGCGCACGGGATGCTTTCGCTGGCCTGTCGCCCGATCTTCAGCAGGCTTGGTTGGCCGCCGCACCCCGTGGCATGGACCGTTTGCGGGGGCGGTTCGGTCGAGAGGGGCGGGCGCAAAACGGCTGGACCAGTTCAAGCGCCACCACCGGAAATTTCGGCAATGATGATCTTGAACGTGCGACGGTGGCATTGGGCGGCATTGCTGCCCTCAGCCAAGACGAGGCGATGTATTTTGCCTCGGTCGCGGACGCCCAAGGCCAAGCTTACGATTTCACGAAAAGCTACCGCTTTAGAATATCGCCAAGTGGCGTGCCAGTCGATGCGTTTTGGTCGCTCACCATGTATTCTGCGGAGCCCGACGGGCGGTTCTTTTTTGTGCCCAATGCGATCAATCGCTACGCACTAAGCGATCGGTCACCGGGGCTTGTCCGGGAGCCGGATGGATCGATTGTAATCATCCTTTCGCGTGATCCACCTGGGGCAGAAACTGGGGGCAATTGGTTGCCGATGCCAAATGGCCCGTTACGCTTGTCTTTCCGGGCGTATTTACCGCGAGCAGAAATCAAGCAGGGTCGCTGGTTTCCCCCTGCCATCGAGCGTCTGACCGATGAATGACGCGCGTGCCCGGCGTGCTTTTGCTCGACGGACACGTCTTGTTGGTGGGCTTGTGGCCGCGATTTGCACCGTCGCCCCCTCTATGGTTAGCGCGAAAGCCCTGCCGTGCGTTGAAGGGCGCAATACAGCGGCCATAAGCCCGACTCTTGCTGGTGCGATTGGCAGGGCTGTCGCCGCTACCCGGTTTGAGAATCTGAGCGCAGAAGTTGTTGAACGCGCGAAGCTGACCGTCTTGGATAACTTCGCGACCCTTGCTTACACCGCGCACCAGTCACGCGACGATCCTTACATCATCCGCGCTCGCCAACGCGGCGGCGCGCAAGAAGCGCACCTGGTGGGGACCGGTATCAGAGCGCCGGTTGAAGATGCAGCTGCTGGTATGGCGTGGCTGATCCATGCCGCAGAAACCGATGACAGTGACTTTCGCGCCAGTCTTAGAGCATCTCCCGTTGTTATGGGTCCTGCACTTGCAATGGCGCAGGCGCAACGCGTTAGCGGGCGCGATTTCTTGTTAGGTCTATCGGTTGGATATACTGTGCTGGGTCGATTGGCTGCCCCTCTGGGTCCAATGCAGCCGCGCGGTTTCATGTCTTCGGGTGTATGGGGGCCTGCTGCCTCGGCGGCGGTAAGTGCGCGTATGCTAAACATGGATGGGGTCGCAACCGCTAATGCAATCGCTTTGGCTTCCGGCGCTGGGGGCGGATCTTTCCAATATTTTTATGACCAGACCCAAGATAAACGTATGGTCGTTGCGCGTGCAGCGCGTGCGGGTGTTGAGGCAACCATGTTGGCCTGTCGGGGCGAGACTGGTGCCGCTCGTATCTTTGAGGGTCATGCTGGCCTCTATCCGGTTTTGGGTGGCCCCGATGGCAAATCGATTGATAGTGCGCCTATCACGGCTGGTTTCGATGCACTGGAGGGGCCATTGAGGCTCGTGCCGAAGTTTTACGCCGCTTCAGCCTCCATCATTCCAACGCTTGACGCACTCGCCCAGACACCAAAAGAACGCAGGATTAAGGCCGAGGACATAGATCATATCGTCCTGCGCGGTGGACCCAGCATTGCAGGGATCTACCAAAGTAAACTCGATGCCTACACGCCACCGCCTTCCAAAATCGGTGCCAAGCTGAACTATGCATTTGTTGTCGCATTATATCTGATCAAAGGCAGTGCGGAGGCCGGGGATTTCACTGACGAGGCCTTGGTTGACCCCACCATCAACAATCTGGCGCGTCGTATTCGCTTTGAATTGACCGCCGAAATCCCCGCGACGCTAACCATTGTTCCCAAGTCTGGTACTCCCTTGGTGCTGACCCCGATCGAAAGTGACAGCCGCCAAACTGAGCCTGTCATGCTGGAAGCGCGTATGGCCAAATTCAGGAGTTTGACCCGCCACACACTGGACGATCGCCAGCGCGCTTGGCTGTTCTCTGAGGTGGAAAAGCTCGACCAAGTTCCTGACATGGCAGCTTGGCTTGCGCGGGTGGAAAGGGTTCTACAATGAGCGTCTCTTTGCAAGAAGCTTTGATGCCGCGTCGCTCAGTGCTAGTTGGCGGGTTAGGTTTGGCTGGCTGTGCGACCAGCCGCGAGAACGGTGCGAGTTTGGTCATGGGGGACCTTCCGCCTAAGGGGCAAACGGGTACCTCACAATCGGTCATGCTGTCAGGCGCTGACAAGACCGGGACGCATTTTGTGGCTGTGCGCGCCTGTCAGTATCCCGAAGCGGGTGTCACTTGGCTTTGGTGCACGGTGGCGACACCCCAAGGCCTGTATCAGTTTTCTTCCAACAGGCTCCCTTGGCAGGGCCCAGCCTTGGCGCCGGACGAAGCGGGGATGGCAATCTATCGGGCGCAATCGAGCGAGGCAGACGCTAAGTTCGTTCGCACCGGCACGTTGAAAGCCCCTCAAAGAACCGAGCTAAGCGCTCGCTTCACCGCTCAAGGCCAAGGCCCGCGTCCAAGCAACCGCGTACGCGTATCTCTGGTCGCAGAATTTGAACCGCTGTCGGGCTATGCGGGGCTCCTAACGGGAAGAACAGAGGCCTTTGGTCACGCGAAGTTTGTATTGAACATCGCTGGAAAAAAGGTCGTATTTGAAGGGCCTTCGCAATTTCATGAGCAGACACAGACGGACGCGCGTTTTGTCACGCCGTTCATTTTTTCAAGTCTGTGGTCAAAAGATCTGTTTTCTTCAATTCTGGTGGGACAGCCAAATGGAGGTGGTTATGTTCTCAATGAAGGTCGCCCTAGTGCTATCTCCAAACCAAAAGC
>JBEIEG010000319.1:0-3040 GCA_040383035.1 Hyphomonadaceae bacterium
AACGGCCGCTTCGGCATTATGGGCGATGCCAAAGACGCCGCACTCTTCACGCAACCGGTCTTCATGCGGGTCCAGCCAAACTTCAATGTCACCGTCGACGCCGGTCGCACCGGCTTGCGCGTCTTGCCCATAGCACTGAGGGTTCATTTTTCGCTCTCCGGGTCAGGGGTCTTCGAGTTGGATGGACTAAGCGTCCAAGTGGGGGCCTTTTGGGCCTTTACGGGCTCGCCGTCTACGGATGAATCCAGCACATTTGCTGTATCACCTTTGCGCGAATGAGCTAGGTCTTCACCGGCTGAAGCAGCACCACGGGCCATATTGGTGGCCGCTTGTCCGGCCTGCGGTGCTAAGTGTTTGAGGACGTCTGCAGTCAGCATCACCATTGGGTAGAATTTCGCTTCCTGAAACGACTTTGGCAACATGCTTGGCGGCGCAATCGAGGTCACGATCAAGCAAGCAACCCCAACCAGCGCAAATCCCCGCGCAACGCCAAATAGCAAGCCCGCGGTACGGTCCAAAATACCCAAAGGCTCGGAATCGTGAATCCATTCATGAATACGCCCGGTCGCAACGCGCACGGCTATGTAGACGAGAATGAAGATCCCGCCGACGGTGGCTGCATCCGCCAGCCAACCCGTCTCAATGAAGGCGCGCATAGGTTCGCGGAATACCGGGAACCCCCAAAGGACCGCCAAAATAGCGATGAACATGGCGGCCATCGATAAGGCTTCGCGGACAAAACCACGAGCAAACGCCAGAAGAGCTGAAATCGCCACAATTCCAAGAATGACGATATCAAATCCGTTCATGCATACTGCTCCAAAAGAGACTAAGGCGTCTCGGGATATTCTTGTCCGGTGATGGTCGCCACCAGGTCAGCTGCTGTGGCAATGACACGATGCTTTACACCTGATTGCCCTGCCACGAGTCGGCGGGTTTGGCTCGAAGTGGTTGCGGTGGTGTTAGACGAAGCAGCGCGCGGAAGGAAGGCCTGAGTAAAGCCTAACTTCTCGGCTTCTTTAAGGCGGGCATCAGCGCGGCTGACAGGGCGTACATCGCCAGACAGAGCAATCTCACCAAAGACAACGCAATCTTCTGGCAAGGCTTGATCAAACAAGGCCGACACCAAAGCGGCGGCGACCGCAAGGTCCGCTGCTGGTTCACTGATCTTTAGGCCACCTGCGACATTCAGATAGACATCACGGCCGCCAAAGGCCAAGCCGCATCGGGTCTCAAGCACGGCGAGGATCATGGCAAGGCGCGTGGTGTCCCAGCCTACCACAGCCCGTCTTGGCGCGCCAAAAGCGGTGGGCGAGGCGAGGGCTTGGATTTCAACCAGAACCGGACGTGTGCCCTCAATCCCTGCAAAGACGACACTACCGGGGCGGGCATGGCCGCGGTTGTCCAGAAATAGCTGACTAGGATTGGTGACTTCGCGCAGGCCCGTGTCACCCATCTCAAACACGCCAATTTCGTCGGTGGGCCCAAAACGGTTCTTTAGTCCCCGCAAGATACGGAAGTGGTGCCCCCGCTCACCCTCAAACTGTAGGACGGCGTCGACCAGATGTTCGACCACGCGCGGTCCGGCAATCTGGCCATCCTTGGTGACATGGCCAACCAGAATGATTGCGGTGCCAGCCTTTTTGGCGTGTCGCACCAATTCATGGGCGCAGGCACGAACTTGCGCCACCGTGCCGGGGGCAGCGGTTAGCGTGTCTGTCCAAACTGTCTGAATGGAGTCGATGATGGCGAGTTGCGGCTTTTCGTGCTTGAGCGCCTCGAGGATGGTCTCCAGCCGGGTTTCAGCAGCCAGTTGTACCGGGGCCTTCTCAATCCCCATCCGTCGCGCCCGGTCTTGAATTTGCGCAATCGCTTCTTCACCGGAGACATAGACAGATTTGATGCCGCGCGAGGCAGCACCGGCTACGGCTTGTAACAGCAAGGTCGACTTGCCAATGCCGGGATCACCTCCGACCAGAATAGCGGAGGCTTCTACCAAGCCGCCGCCGCACACACGGTCGAATTCGCCAATGCCTGTTGCAAGCCTGGGCGGGGCTTGCGCGACGCCGTCTAAGGCTTGAAACGCAAGACCTGGGCCTTTACCGCGTGCCCGAGCGGAGGGGCTAACCGCTTGCGGGCTTTCTTGGGCTTCTTCGACGATGGTATTCCAAGCCCCACAGGCTTCGCAGCGGCCTTGCCAGCGCGCGTGGACGGCCCCGCAGGACTGACACACAAAAACGGATTGCGACTTTGCCATCGCTAATCAATCTTCCAAATAGGAGCGCTCAAAGCGATCTCCCAACCGGGTCAGTATTTCATAGGGAATGGTGTCGAGCGCTTGGGCTTGAGCGTCGAGAGGGGCGGCACGACCGAGGAATTGTGCCATCGCACCGACTTTGGCAGCCGCGCCGGCTCCCGTAACATCCAGCGTGATCAAGTCCATAGAGACCCGCCCGACAATGGGGCAGACTGCGCCACCCAAAATGGCAAAACCCCGGTTAGACCCTGACCGCAAAAACCCATCTGCATAGCCCAAAGCCACCGTTGCAATGGTGCGACGACGATCCGCTTGCCAGGTCGCGCCATAGCCTATGGTGTCTCCGGGCCCAACACTGCGCAGTTGAATGATCGGCGCTTCTAAGGTGGCAACAGGCTCTAGAGGGACCGGATCTTGGTCAAAGGGGCCACCGCCATACAGGCCAATGCCGGGCCGAACCAAATCAAAGCAAAAATCGCCATCCAATAAAATCCCTGCCGAAGCGGCAAGCGATAGTGGGGCGGGGGGCAGGCGGGCAGCAAGCGACACGAAGGCATCGCGCTGCATCCCATTCTTAGGGTGCTGGGGATCAGAGGCACAGGCCAAATGGCTCATGATCAAGGCAAGGTTCAAGGTAAAGATCGTCTCCTCAGCACGGTCGATGTCTTCTTCGCTGAGGCCCAAGCGGTTCATGCCGGTGTCGATATGCAGAGCCGCAGGATGCCCCAAGCCAGCCTCTGCCCATAACTGGACCTGCTCTACATCGTTTAGAACAGGACGCAA
>JBEIEG010000320.1:0-3029 GCA_040383035.1 Hyphomonadaceae bacterium
CCCCAACGTCAGGTAGTCCAAGAGTAACCACAGTATCCGGCACACGATGTAAAGAGACGAATTATTTGCTTACTGCACCACGCTTGTGTGGCGCACGCCGCACCGGGGATGCCCAATGGGACAATACAACCCACACAACCCAAAAATGGAACTTCTTCAGAGGTGATGCTGTGACCTGCCCGATCCCGCGCGCCATCGGACTGGAGGCCAGTCGCAGCATCCTGCAATCGGCCGCAGACAATCTATGCGCCGGCCATGGCACAAGTACGCAAGAAGGAATGGCGTGGGGCTTTCGCGCACTTGATCCATCATGGCGCGGTCAATGGGGCAGCGAGACACTCCCCCTAGACTATGACAAAAGCCCCGGAAAAATTGCAATCATCATGACGGATGGCAAAAATCATCCGGGCCAAGCAGGCGACTCATTAACTGAGGCCCAAGCGGATGCAGAGCTCTTGAAGACCTGTACCGCGATGAAATCCAAGGGGATCACCATTTATGCGATCACCTATAGTATGGGTGGCGCGTTAAAAGCGCTTTATGCGCAATGTACCACTAAGCCCGAATACTCCCTAACAGCAGAAGATGGTGCGGCACTTGAAGCGGCTTTCGGTTCAATTGGCGACATGATCATCGAAGGCGGCGGTACAGGTTCCGGGTCGCTACGACTCATCAAATAACGCCTTCGTCGTTAAGCTAGCCAATATTCTTAGCAAGCCACTACGACCGCGACGTTCCCACATCTTACCGAGAGATAAGTCTTAAAAGCTACTCTGGTTCCGCTTTTCGTTGACCATGGTGCATTCCATCGCTGGAATGCACCCGACCGCGCAAAGCGCCCTAAACCTTCAGCAAACCCTCATGATACTCATTGGCCAAACTGGCATAGAGGACATGGTCCTTCCATTCGCCATTGATTTTTAGATATTGTCTGGCCAGTCCCTCTTCCTGAAAGCCAATGCTTTCCAGTAGCCCTCGAGAGCGGAAGTTTGTTGGCACGCAGGCCGCCTGTACGCGGTGTAGACCAAGCGGTCCGAACGCATAAGAGACAACGGCGCGGACGGCAGCGCGGGTAAAGCCCTGCCGCGCAAACGGTTGACCGACCCAATAGCCAATCGTGCAATCTTGGGCCACGCCGCGGCGAATGTTGGAGATGTTCACCCCACCGACCAGCGCATCATCGCTGGTCCGAAATACCAAGAACGGCGAAGCCAAGCCCAATTTGACGTCATGCCGCCAGCCTTGCAGACGCCACAGATAACAAGCGCGCGACAATTCATCGAAGCGCCATTCAGGCTCCCAAGGCACCAGCCAGGTTTCACTTGCCGCCCGCAAATCTGCCCAAGCCTGATAGTCGCCCTTGGTCGCTTCGCGCAAATAGACACCCTCACCCTCGAGGCGCAATTTGCTTTCGCTTGGGTTGACCAGATTGAGAAACACCCCGTTTGGGTCCTTTTGTGCTGTTTAGGCGAAGCTTGCCGTGAAAAGGGGTGCCGCCGCAAGCCCTGCGGCGGGTCCAATCGCTGCTGCGGCAGCTAAACCCTGTTCAGCAGCAGCAATTGCCGCGCGGGCAGCTTGTTGCACCGCTGGTGCCTCTACGCGCCTAATCCGTGCGGATACGTCAGCCAGCGGCAAGGGCCGACCATAGAGAAGTGTCTGGCTTACGGCAGCTTCACAGCGGGCAGCAGGGCTCTCTGCCGCCATCATCATGCTGGCTTCGAGAATGCGAACCGCGCGCTTAAGCTCAAGTGGCGTTGGGCCATGCTCGGCCATTTGCACCAAATGATCTGCCGTGCGGCGTGCGACATCGCCAGCGTCGGCCGGACCACAGCCGACGGAGACGCAAATGCGGCCTGAATCCTCATAAAGGTCGCAAAACGCCTCGACCGAATAGACGAGGCCCCGTGTCTCGCGCAGGTCTTGGAACAGGCGTGACGCCATGCCGCCGCCTAAAATCTCACACATCACCCGCGCCGCAATCGCCTCTTCGCCGCCCATACGCGGCCCGGGCAAGGAGAAGGTCAGATGGACTTGCTCTGCGTCACGCACTTCGCTCAAAGCCCGACCACCGACTTTGGCAGGCTCGGTCACGGCGGGATCAAACGGAGCCAAGTCACCAAAGGCGCGCTCAACTTGATCTTCGATCTCTGCCTCATCCAAGGCCCCTGATACGGCGACCAGCATGGTCGACGGGGCATAAGTGCGACCACGGAAAGCATGGATCGCCGCTTGATCAATCCCAGCAAGGCTGGCCTCATCGCCCAAAATGGGGCGACCCAAGGCGTGATCCGGGAAGGCTGCAAACTGGTGCAAGACCCCACAGCGGTCTTCAGGATCGTCAAAGGCCTCACCGATTTCCTGCAGCACTACCCCTTTTTCAAGCGCCAAGTCTTCGGCCCGCAAATGTGGCTTCAACACGAGGTCTGTCGTCAAACCCAGCGCAAACGACGCATCATCGGCAAGGCAGCGGGCGAAAAAGCCTGTCCGCTCGTAACCGGTTGCGGCATTTAGATAGATCCCACGGCCTTCAGCTTCTTCAGCGAGGGTGCGCGCATCGCGCCCACCAGCGCCCTTGAAAACCAAATGTTCCAAGAGATGGGCAATGCCATTTTCGCGCATCGTCTCAGACCGCGTGCCTGCTTTTACCCAAACACCAACGCAGGTGCTGGCGAGGCCTGGGATCGGGTCCATCAGGAGGCGGACGCCATTGGAGAGGGTCTTTAAGCTCGCAGCGCTCATGCTGTGGTGCCGATATGGGCGCGGATATAGGCTTTGACGGCAGCGACATCGGCCGGCATGTCCACCATGACTTCTTTACGGTTGAGAAGATCGGCGCAATGGCGCGGCAGGCCGGGCGCTTGACCCAAGATGGCCTCAACCGTCTCTGGGAACTTTGCCGGGTGAGCGGTCGCCAGCAAGACGCGGGCACCTTTGATCTCATCCTCGCCAAAGCGGGCGCGCCAGCCCACAGCCGTGTGCGGGCACAAAACTTCGCCCGTCTGCTCAAAACAATCAGCCAAGGCCCAACG
>JBEIEG010000321.1:0-3028 GCA_040383035.1 Hyphomonadaceae bacterium
ACCGCTCTGCATCAGCTCTCCTATCCAGCCACTTGGTATTTGAATGAGGGGGTGGAAGTGGGTCGCTTGCCGCGCGGGGCCCATCCCTCTATCGCACCCAGCCAAGCCTTTAAGACCCAAGATGGCTGGCTGATGTTGATGTGTCAGACGCCAAAATTCTGGGAGATTTTTTGCGCCAAGACAGGTCACCCAGAATTGTTGGCGGACCCTCGCTTTTCTAGCATCCCTGCGCGTCGGGCCAACTTGGCTGCCTTAACAGAAACCCTCGATGCGCTGCTCAGCGCACAATCCACCGCGGCTTGGATCGCGCTTCTTGGCGGATATGTCCCCGTCGCACCGATTTACGACATCGGCCAAGCCCTCGACAGCGACCACGTGAAGGCCATCGCCATGACCGATGTGGTCGATCATCCCGATGCGAAGGACGGGCGGTTAGCGATGTTGGCGAGCCCGATCAAAGTCAATGGTAAGCGGCCAACTGGAAAGCGGGCACCCAAAATCGGAGAGCATTTGTGAACAAAGGATTGGCTATAGTCGTTAGCTGCGCCCTTGTGGCAATTGCCGGCTTACACTTGTACTGGGGGATTGGCGGATTCTGGCCTGGTCATGACGCTGCATCTTTGGTGGATATGGTCGTAGGTGCGCGCCCAGGCACGCCCGTGCCGCCGTTTTGGGCTTGCCTAGTCGTAGCCGTCTGTTTGTTGCTCCCCGCCTTATCCAGCATGATGATTGCTTATCGGGTCACCTCCGCTTTACCTAAATTCTTGGCTTGGATTCCGGCGGCAGCCTTGTGGTTCTCTGCCCTAGTATTTCTTGCACGTGGCATGTCCACGTATCTCTCACCACTTGTGCTCAGCGCGCGCGGTACAGCATTTTATGAGCTTGATCGTATGCTTTATGCACCGCTATGCTTGGGACTTGCTGCGGGGTTAGTCGCAGTTTGGTTTACGCAGCCCAAAACACAACCAATTCCTAAAGTGACCCCATGAAACTCCAAGGCCTCAAAGTTCTGGACCTCTCGGCCTTCTTGCCCGGCCCACACATGACCATGATGATGGCAGACCATGGTGCCGATGTGGTGATGGTCGAGCCTGCCAATGGCGTGGGCGAACCGACCCGTGTCATTGGCTATAAGACCGAGGACGGCGTATCGGTCTGGTTTCGTAACATTGCGCGCGGCAAGCGTAGCCTGAAGGTCAATCTGAAAGACCCTGAAGCGCGGGAGATGTTTTTGAAGCTCGCCGCAGAAGCTGACGTGATTGTTGAGGCCTTCCGGCCCGGTGTCGTGAAGCGCTTGGGCGTAGATTATGATGCCATCGCCGCGATCAATCCGCGCATCGTCTATTGCTCCATCGCGGGCTTTGGCCAAGACGGCAAATATGTGAATAAGCCCGGTCATGATTTGACGATGGAAGCCATGGCAGGGCTGGTCGATCTCAACCGTGGTCTGACCGATAACAAACCCGCCAGCCCCTCCATCCCGGCCGCGGATATGGCCGCCAGCCTCATGGCGTTTGCCGCCATCATGATGGCGCTCTATCGTCGGGCCGAGACGGGCAAGGGCGACTATATCGACCTGTCCATGTATGACGCGCTTTTGTCGTGGACACCCAATGTGCTGGGCCCTGTCTTTGCCGACAATGCCCATCCGGTCGCCAAAGAGATGCGGCCGTTTGGTGGTGCGGCGATGTATCGGCCCTATGAGACCAAGGATGGGAAGTTCCTCGTCCTAGGTGGGTCAGAGCATCACTTCGCCAAGAATTTGCTCGACGCTTTAGGTCGCCCTGATCTGTTCGATTATGCCAAGCTGGAACCCGGCCTAGGCCAAGACCCGTTGAAGCGTTATTTCGAAGACACATTCGCCAGTAAAACCTTGGACGAATGGAGCGCCTTCCTCAAAGACGTCGATCTGTGCTGGGCACCCGTCCGCAGCCTGAAAGACGCGATGGAAGACCCCTATACAATCTCGCGCGGCATGGTGCTGACCGATGCGCAAGGCAACAAGCATTTGGGCATACCCATACGCTTTCGCGATGAGCCAGGGCAGGCGCGCCTGACCCTACCAGACTATGGCGCGGATTCTGAAAGCTTAGCTGCAGAGGCGGGTCTTGATACCAAGGCCACTGCCGCCTTGAAGGAGCGGGGTGCCATCTGATGACGGGCGTGACCGTCCCCGAAGCACTTCGCCAACAAGCGATTTGGTGCAAGACGTTTGACTCCCGTTTTACCGCCGAGCTGTGCGACATAATGGCTGACGACTTTGAGGCCGGTGGCGTTATCGCGCATTTGACCGGGGATTGGCCGACTCACCCGATCCAAGACGCCTTATCGCTGCGGCTGGCAGGCGCACTGCATGCCATTGTGTTGAGCGAATCTGACGGCAGTTTAGCCCAAGTCTGGCCAAAGGGGGGCAGTTCTTGGTCCATGGCAGAGGCGTGGCCTGTGGCCAGTGCAACTTTACGCGCCCGCGAAAGTTGGGTCCGCGAGTTCTTGAAATCCCCACCCCAGACCAATGAAGTGCGGCGAGCTATGGGCCTGTGGCCGGGTCTATGTGCTGCTGCTGAGGCCTTTGAAGGGCCGATGGATGTCTTCGAGCTTGGGGCATCTGCCGGGTTAAATCTCAGCATGGACCGCTTCCATTATGATGGCGGCACTTGGCAGTGGGACAGCCCGATACCCGGACCGCGCGTCGCCATGTCGACGCAGTGGAGCGGTCCTGCGCCGCGCTTTCCTGCCCACGCCGCGATCCGCCATCGCGCAGCCTGCGATCAGAACCCCTTGAATGCCAGTAAGGCCGAAGACCGTCTGCGTCTGCGGTCCTATATCTGGCCCGACCAGCCCGAGCGTTTAGAGCGCCTCAATGCTGCGATGGAAATTGCGGAGGCTCAATCAATCACACCAGATGCGGGCGACGCGGCGGACTGGATCAAGGCCAAACTCGCGACCCGCGCCAAAGACGCGCTGACCGTGATCTATCACTCGGTCTTCTTTCAGTATCCGCCTCAGAGCGTGCGCGATGCCATCACGC
>JBEIEG010000322.1:0-3026 GCA_040383035.1 Hyphomonadaceae bacterium
CTTCAAGCGGCTCATGGTTTCAAGAGCGGCCTCATCAAAAAGGGCAGGACCATTGACGAGGACAACCGGCTTTTGCGCCAGTTGGATGGCGTCGGCCACGGCTTCGACTTGGGCCGGGTCTACAAGCGATAACCCCGGTACAGGCACACGTGGCGCATCGGGGCCAGCCGCGCTCCAAGCGCTGTCAGCGGGTAGGATCAAGGTCACAGGGCCTGCTGGCGGTCCCATGGTTTCAACAAAGGCTTTAGCCGCTTTTTCGCCCGCCTCGCTGGCCTTCTCCACCACCCCAACCCAGCGTGAATTCGGCTTTACCAAAGTCTCAATGTCTGACGCCAAGGGGGCGTCCAAGGTGCGGTGATAGGTGGCATGATCGCCCACCACATTAACCATAGGCGCATAGGCGCGCCGCGCATTATGAATATTGGCCGCGCCATTGGCATAGCCCGGGCCCAAATGCAGAAGCGTCATCGCAGGCCTGCTCGCGATACGCGCAAACCCATCGGCTGCACCCGTCGCCACCCCTTCAAACAAACATAAGACCGAGCGAATGCGCGGCTCTCGGTCGAGGGCTTGGACCAGATGCATCTCGCTGGTGCCGGGATTGGCAAAGCAGGCCGTGACCCCATGTTCGGCTAAAGTCGCCACCAATTGGTCTGCGCCGGTGCGGGTGTTGGTTTCTTGGGTCATGCTCTGCCTCATCACTATTTAGCCAATCCTTGCCCGACCCATAGTCTGCTGTCACGACAGCAAAACAGATCAGATGCACTTTTGGGCTGACAGGACGCCCATTGCGCGCCAAGGTGTGGGCATGACCCAAATTCACCGTATCACCCTCGCTCGCCACATCACCGGAACCCCCTCGCTGGAGGACTTTAAGCTTGAGACGTTTGAAGCCCCGCCTTTGAAGGACGGCCAGTTTCGGGTGGAAAACAAGTTTGTTTCCGCCGATCCCGGTACAAGGTCGCGCCTGTCGGGCACGGATTCGTACGCCGGTGCTTTGAAAATTGGCGATCCGATTGATGGCTTTGCCGTCGGTCGTGTGGTGGAAAGCCAAAATCCTGCCTTTGAAATCGGCCAATTGGTGACCCTAGGCTCGGGCTGGGCCAGCCAATCTATCTCCAATGGCCGCGGCTATTGTGCGAAATTACCTGACTTGGACGTGCCATTGTCGGCTTGGATCGGTGTCTTAGGTGTGCCGGGCATGACGGCTTGGTTTGGCTTAAAGCGCATTGGCCAGATCAAGCCCGGTGACCGCGTGATTGTGACGTCCGCCGCTGGCCCTGTTGGCGCGACCGCTGGCCAGTTGGCCAAGGCTTGGGGTGCGTCGCGTGTTGTGGGTGTTGCGAGCGCAGGCGATAAGTCAGATTGGCTAAAGGCTGAGGCTGGCTTTGACGAGGTGATCGACTACCGCTCCCCCACGTTTGCAGCAGACCTTGCTGCGGCCATGCCCGAGGGTGCAGACGTTTTGTTTGATAATGTCGGCAATGCAATGATTGATACCATCCTGCCTTTGATGCGCCCGTTTGGCCGCATTGTGGTGTCAGGCCAAGTGGCCGACTACAACGTCGCGCTGCCGGACCGGCATGGCATTCGCAACACCGACCGCTTCATCACCCATCGCCTCAAGATGGAGGGGCTTGTGGTGTTTGATGATTTGCGCGCCTTCCCTGAAGCTCAAGCCGAAGCTGCCGCCATGATCAAAAGTGGGCAACTCAAGCTTAAAGAAGTTGTCTCTGAGGGCGTCGAAAGCCTGCCTGCGGCCTTTTGCGCGTTGTTCCAACCCGGTGCCGCCTTTGGCCGCCGGATTGCGCGCATTTAAGCGGGGCGAGGTCTATGGAGTTTCAGCACTATTCCCGCATCGAATTTGCCTATGACCAAGGCTATGGCCCACGTGTTCTGGTCGTCACGATCAGCGGCAATAATCCCGTCAATGGCGTCGATGAAGCCATGCATGAGGAGTTGGCTCGCGTTTTCACAGACTGCCAGCGCGATCCAGATAGCGATCTGATTGTGCTGACCGGCAAGGGCCGAGTATTCTGCGCTGGCGGTGACCTAGATTGGTTTGACGAGCAGATCAGCAATCCGGCCAGCTTTCGCGCAATTGCGCCTGACGCCAAGCGGATCGTGTTGTCTCTCCTCGAACTCGAAAAGCCGATCATCTGCCGTCTGAATGGCGCAGCAGCAGGCCTTGGGGCCACGATTGCTTTGATGTGCGATGTGATCATCGCCGAAGATACAGCCAAGATTGGCGACCCGCATGTGAAGGTCGGCCTCGTCGCAGGTGACGGCGGGGCTGTGATTTGGCCCGCCTTGATCGGGATAGCGCGGGCCAAGGAAATGTTGCTGACAGGGGATTTGATCTCTGGCGCAGAGGCGGCCCGTATTGGCCTTGTCAATTATGCCGTGCCGTCAGATCAGCTCGATAGCAAGGTTGCTGAAATGGCGGGCAAGATCCTTGGTAATCCGCGTTGGGCTGTGCGTTGGACCAAAGTCGTGATGAACCAACAACTCCGCCAAGCGGCCAATCTGACCATGGATGCTGCTGTTGCCTATGAGACGTTGTCCAATATGGCCAAGGACCGCGCCGAAGCCGTCGCTGCCTTTAAGGAAAAGCGCAAAATGAATCTGACAGGGGAATAGAATTGCCACACGCCTTTGCCCCAGAACCCGATCACGTCACCGAACTGCGCCACCAACTGCGCCGCTTTGTGGAGGCCAAGGCCCCACGCGAAAAGCGCCAATTGTGGGACCGTACCCATACCTGGCCGCGCGACCTGTTTGCTGAGCTCGCCGCCATGGGCATTTGCGGTCTGACGGTTGAAGAGGAATATGGTGGTCTCGGCCAAGATGTTTATGCCGCTGTGGCCGTCATCGAAGAATTGTGCCGGGCAGGGGCGTTCCTCGCTGGCCCCTTTATCCATTGCGCCTTCTACGGCGGGATGAATATCTCAGAAAATGGCAATGACGCGCAAAAGGCCGCCTATCTGCCAGCCTTGGCCAAGGGCGAACTCATGTTCTGCTATGGC
>JBEIEG010000323.1:0-3007 GCA_040383035.1 Hyphomonadaceae bacterium
GCGCGGGCCAGAAGGCAAGCCCGGTCGCCTCGTCGGCATTGTCACCAATCGCGATGTCCGCTTCGCCGATGACTCGGAAAAAGTCTATGAAGTGATGACGCGCGAGAATTTGCATACCGTGCGCGAAGGTACCGACAAGGATACCGCCCGCCAGCTCTTGCATAAACACCGGGTCGAACGCTTGATCGTTGTCGATGATGATGGTCGCTGCGTGGGCCTTGTAACGGTCAAGGACATGGAAAAGGCGCAAGCCTTCCCAAGTGCATGTAAGGATGACCAAGGTCGTCTGCGCGTGGGTGCCGCGACCACCGTGGGTGATGCGGGCTACGAGCGGTCAGAATTCCTGCTAGATGCTGGCTGCGACGTGATCGTCGTCGATACCGCCCATGGCCACTCCCGTTCGGTGCTCGACGCTGTGGAACGCATCAAGCGGCTGTCTAACCGGGTGCAGGTGATTGCTGGCAATGTCGCAACGCGTGAAGCGACGATGGCGCTGATTGACGCTGGCGCAGACGCCATCAAAGTGGGCATTGGCCCGGGCTCTATTTGCACCACGCGCATTGTTGCCGGCGTCGGTGTGCCGCAATTGACCGCGATTATGGATTGTGTCGATGCGGCCTATGCCACCGGCACGCCGGTTATCGCAGATGGCGGGATTAAGTTCTCAGGCGATCTGGCCAAAGCGATTGCGGGTGGTGCTAATGTCGCGATGTTGGGTGGCCTGTTTGCAGGGACAGACGAAGCCCCCGGCGAGGTTTTCCTCTATCAAGGCCGGTCTTACAAATCCTATCGCGGCATGGGATCGCTGGGAGCCATGGCGCGCGGC
The DNA here is from genome assembly GCA_040383035.1 of Hyphomonadaceae bacterium. Lineage (GTDB taxonomy): Bacteria > Pseudomonadota > Alphaproteobacteria > Caulobacterales > Aquidulcibacteraceae > Aquidulcibacter. Next base: position 827 of record JBEIEG010000323.1, read on the forward strand.
TCCGCTGATCGTTACTTCCAAAAGGACGTCAGCGATGCGCTAAAGCTGGTTCCTGAGGGGATTGAAGGCCAAGTACCTTATAAGGGCTCGGTCGCGCCGATCTTGCATCAATTGGTCGGTGGTCTGCGGGCGGCCATGGGCTATACGGGTGCTGCAACGATTGCAGACTTCCAGTCCAAAGCCCGCTTCGTCAAATTGACCAGCGCGGGCTTGCGCGAAAGCCATGTCCACGACGTTTCCATCACCCGCGAAGCCCCAAACTATCCAGTCGGGGGTTAAGCCTCGTGTCAATTGAAGTCCTGTCACAGGCGGATTTTGCGTGGGTAATTGCCCTTGGCAATGCCAATCAAGTGGAAACTGGGCCTTTAGATGAAGGCCGCTTGAGCACTTTGGTTGAGGCTTCTTACCTCAGCCAAGTTGCGCGGCCCGATCTTGGCTTTCTAATCAGCTTTATCCCGTCTTCTACCTATGACAGCCCGAACTTTGTCTGGTTTGTTGAGCGGATGGACAAGTTTGTCTATGTCGACCGGATTGTGGTCGCCGCACACGCGCGTGGGCAAGGGATTGCACGACGCTTCTATGAGGGTCTGTTTGCAACCGCGCGGGCTGAAGGCTATGAGCAGGTTGTCTGCGAGGTCAATTCTGATCCGCCTAACCCTGTTTCTGATCAATTCCATGCCGCTCTTGGCTTTACCCCCGTCGGGCAAGCGACTTTGTCCAACGGCAAAAGCGTGACCTATCTGTCGCGCACCCTGAAAGATTGAAGTTATGCGCCCCGGTGCCCGTGCCCAAGCCGCCATTGAAGTTTTGACAGATGTCGAGGCTCGCAAACGCCCGCCCGCCGACGTTTTGAAAGAATGGGGCTTAAGCCATCGGTTTGCTGGCTCTGGCGACCGAGCGCAAATTGGCGATATCGTCTTTGGTGCGCTTCGCTGGAAAGCATCCAGTAGCTTTCGCATGGGCAAGGATGATCCGCGCGCTTGGGTGCTCGGCGCACTACGCTGGGGCTTTGGACGCACCGCGGAGAGCCTTGAAAAAGATGCCTATGAAGAAACCCACGCCTATAGCCCATTGACCGAGGCAGAGCGCACAGCCCTTGCGGAAGCAACCTTAGACGGTGCGCCTGACCATGTGCGCGGCGATTATCCCGAATGGCTGGACGCGAGCTTTGCCCGTGTCTTGGGGGATGAGCGGGCAGCCGAAGGGGCGGCTTTGGCGGCACCGGCCCCGCTTGACCTGCGCGTCAATCGCCTGAAGGCCAAACCAGAAACCGTGCTGGAAGATTTATTGTCGTCGACCCAACTCAAAGTGCGCGATGACGGCAGCCCATCAGCCTTTATCACTCCATGGTCGCCCGATGGCATTCGCATCCCGTGGCAGCAAGGGCGTACCTTTCCGTGGGCAAAAGAAGAGGCCTTTGTAAAGGGTGGCTTTGAAGTCCAAGATGAAGGAAGTCAGTTGGCCGCGCGTCTGTCTGGCGCAAAACCCGGTATGCAGATTGCCGATGTTTGTGCTGGCGGTGGCGGCAAAACCTTGGCGCTTGCCGCGCTGATGGAGAATAAAGGCCAGCTCTACGCGTATGATGTCGATAGCCGACGGCTGTCTAATTGCCACGAGCGGATTGAGCGGGCAGGGGTGCGCAATTGCCAAGTCCGCACGCCCAAGCGGGATCAGGATGTGCTTAGCGATCTTCATGACTTGATGGATATTGTTTTCATCGATGCGCCCTGCACAGGTTCAGGCACGTGGCGACGCGCACCTGATTCCAAATGGCGCTTACGCCCCGGCGCTTTGGAAAAGCGTCAACAAGAGCAGGCACTAGCTTTGGCACTGGGTGCACCCTTGGTGAAGCCCGGCGGCCGTCTCATGTATGTGACCTGTTCCATTCTACCCGAAGAGAATGAGGACACCATCACGCGCTTCCTCGCTGCTAATCCAACCTTTGCGCCGGTCAATCCGACAACTTTGGTGTCTGACGCGGGTTTGAGCGGGCTGTTAGCCCATTGCCACAAAGCAGGGCCCGGCTTGCAGATGACGCCCTTAGCGACGGGTACGGACGGGTTCTTTATTTGTGGCCTGCAACGGGCAGCTTGATCGTTTTGGCGGGGTTATGCGTGCGATCTTGTGCGTTGCCTCACGTGCAACTTACTTTGGTGCAATGCGAAGTCATGACAGCCTAAC
>JBEIEG010000324.1:0-3000 GCA_040383035.1 Hyphomonadaceae bacterium
CATAGCGACACATCGTCAAACTTCGCGAGATTGCCGCGAACGGCCAGCCAGAAAGCTTCGCCCAGATCGCAATCAATCGCAGCTAGGCGCGGCTGGATCGCCGTATAGTCTGCATGTTGCAGCAATTGCGCATCTAGACGGCGGACGTCTTCGGGGTCAAAACGGGCTGGAGCGCGGCCGATCTTACCAAAGTCAAAGCCAGCGACCAGCGCGTCTAGATTATCGACGGCCTCAACCGGGTCCGATGTGCCGATCCGTGCCATCAGGGACAAAACCGCCAAGGGTGCAACCCCCTGCTCGCGCAGGCTCTCTACCGATAGAGAGCCAATGCGCTTGGACAAGGTCTCACCATCGGCACCGACCAACAGCGGGAAGTGGCCGAACTCCGGGCGCTTGCCGCCCGTCAGCGCTTCAAAAATCTCAGCCTGCGCGCCCGTATTGGTCACGTGGTCCTCGCCGCGGATCACGTGGGTGACGCCTAAGTCCACATCGTCCACGACCGATGGCAAAGTATAGAGGTAGGCACCATCTTCCCGGATCAGCACCGGATCAGACATCGAGGCTGTATCGACCGTTTGCTCACCCCGGATCAAATCCTGCCAAGCCACGCGCTTGCCCGAAAGCTTAAAGCGCCAATGTGGCTTGCGCCCTTCGGCTTCAAAGGCGGCCTTGTCTGCATCTGTGAGGGCGAGAGCGGCACGATCATAAACCGGGGGCAATTTGCGCGACAAAGCGATCTTGCGCTTTCGGTCCAATTCTTCCGATGTCTCATAGCAGGGATAGAGCAGGCCTGCTTCGATCAGCTGATCGCGCGCCTTGTCATAAATATCAAAGCGAGCCGACTGGCGGGCTTCCTCATCCCAAGTCAGGCCCAGCCATGTCAGGTCCGTGCGGATACCATCCTCATAAGCTTGGGTAGAGCGCGCCGTATCGGTGTCATCAATCCGCAACAGGAAGGTGCCGCCATGTTGGCGCACAAACAACCAATTGCGCAATGCCGTGATGACATTGCCGACGTGAAGCTTGCCGGTTGGCGAAGGGGCAAATCTGACTTTCATGTTTCTTTCCTATCACGGCTGACTTAGCAGTCATGCCGCCGACAGGCGAGAGGGGCATGTGTAGGTAAGCCATCTTGGGGCTGCGGAAAAATTTTCATAAGCCTATAGACGAAAAAACGGAACAGAGTTAGAACATCGCTACTTTGTTCGTGCATCGTTCACGGTGCCAGCGGATTTGACAGGGGCCAAGCGTACGCGCGCGCCTCGCAAGATAGGGGAAGTTGATGCTGACGTCCAAACAACGAGAGCTTTTGCTATTCATTCATGAGCGTCTCAAGGAAACCGGCGTCTCGCCTTCCTTTGACGAGATGAAGGATGCGTTGGACTTGGCATCAAAATCGGGCATTCACCGCCTGATTACGGCTTTGGAAGAGCGCGGGTTTTTGCGCCGCCTCGCCCATCGCGCCCGCGCACTGGAAGTCTTGAAACTGCCCGATAGTGCAACCACGGCCGCCCCACCTAAGGGCCGTCAACCCTTTACGCCACTGGTGGTGGGTTCAAAGCCCGCGCCCGCAATCCCGGCCACCCCGCCTTCAGCAGCCAATGATATCGCGGTCTTGGGCCGTATTGCGGCGGGTGTTCCGATCGCGGCCATCCAGCATGAGATTGATCGGATTGCCGCGCCGGACAAATTGGACCCTGCCCTGCACTTTGCCTTGGAAGTCAAAGGCGATTCCATGATTGATGCCGGTATCTTGGAAGGCGACTTTGTCATCATTCGCCGCACCGACGACGCCCAGTCTGGCGAGATCGTGGTCGCTTTGGTCGATGATGAAGAAGCCACCCTGAAGCGCCTGCGCCGCCGTGGCCAGTCTATTGCCCTGGAAGCCGCAAACCCCCGTTACGAGACCCGCATCTTCGGGCCAGACCGGGTAAAGGTGCAAGGTGTGCTGGCGGGGCTTTATCGGCGGTACTAGGGGCGGTTTGGGGCTGAGGTAGGGTGCAGTCCGGTCGGGCTGTGCCCGACAAACAAGGTGCTAAGCACAAAACCTATGGAGCTCAAAAATGTCTCGTATCTGCTATGTTGAGCTACCCGCATCCAACTTGGCCTCAACCCGCGCCTTCTACACCGATGCGTTCGGCCTTGCCTTGACCGATTATGGCACCAGCTATTCTTGCACCACGACCGGTGACGTAGACATCGGCTTACAGGGCGACTTAAGCGAGGCCGCTTCCGCGCCGCTGGCCGTCATCGCCGTCGATGATCTAGAGGCTTGCCTTGAAGCGGTGAAACAGGCGGGCGGGGTGATCACCAAACCGCTCTTTGCCTTCCCCGGCGGTCGACGCTTTCACTTTCGCGACCCAAGCGGAAACGAACTTGCCGCCCTGAAGGCGGACTAATCATCTGCTTCGCGTTCTAGGGCCTGTTCGGAAAGGACTGCATCACCTCCTGCGTGTCAGTCGTGCTGTTGCTTCTTTTCACTTGGACAGCCTTTGCCGCAGGCTATGCCTAGGCAAAGGCTTCGTTCGAGTTTGATCGCGCAAGATATGGGGTCAAGGGGCGCGCCCGTGGCGCGTCGGCGAAGCCGATTGCACCCCTTGACGCCAAATCTTGCGCAAAGACAATCGTCGGTCGGCTTCGAGGCAAGCGAAGTGCGGCCTGAAGCCGCTCCAAGTGCTTTGGCTACACCCCCACAATCCAACCACTCCGCCCGAGCCCCCCTAAAACTCCGCCACCAAATCCACGCCGGACGCGCTTTTCAACGCCCTGCGCGCCGCGACATCGATGGGGAAACGCCCTGGCGCTTGAATTTCGACTTCGCGGCCATCAGCGAGTTCAACCACCACGCGCAATTCACCGAAGCTGGAGGAGGTGGCACCGCGCAACGTCTCGGTGACGCGCGCCAATTCGTCGATTGGTGCCCCGCGCGCCAGAAACACTTTAATCCCGGCACAGCCCGACATATCGGTTTGGTCGAGGAGTTCAATCTTCTCGGCCGAC
>JBEIEG010000325.1:0-2977 GCA_040383035.1 Hyphomonadaceae bacterium
GATCGTGATCGACACGGCCATCGCCAGGGCTACCAACAGGCCGCGCGTTGTCGCGCCAGCGATAAATCCGGCGGTGAGTTCGCCCGCCGACAAGGGCGGCATCAGAAAATCCACTGTTGTGCCTTGGACTTTCGCAACGATCAAAGACGACGAGGAATTGGCAAACGCATTTTGAATGATCGACAACATGATCAAGCCAGGAGCCAAGAAGTCTGCGAACGGGATCCCACTCATCATCCGCTTGTCGGCCCCAAAGGCCATGACAAACACCACCATCAACAGCCAAGTTGAGACAACCGGGCCAAAGATCGTTTGGACCGCCACTTTCCAGAATCGGCGCACTTCGCGCTGATAAAGCGTTTGCAGGCCAATCCAATTCAAAGCGCCATAGGCGCGCGGTGCGGGGGGAGTCGCAGGCTGTATCATGCACTTAGTTTGACCTCACCGAGCTGTGAAGGAAAGGCCTTTCACACACAAAACCCTGTCCATAAGCGGCAAACTTGCTTAGTTTGCTGTTCATGAATCCATTCTTAGAAGCACTGGTCCAGCCAAGCCGCACCTTGGTGATGGGCGTTATCAATGCCACACCCGATAGCTTTTCCGACGGCGGCCAATTTTTGAGCGTCGACGCAGCTCTAGAGCAGGCGCGGAGACTGATCGCGCAAAGGGCGGATATTCTCGATATTGGCGGCGAAAGCACCCGCCCCGGCTCTGATCCAGTTGAGAGCGGCGAGGAGCTTGCGCGGGTCCTTCCGCTCATTGAGGCGATCCGGCGCGAGAGCTCGATTGCCATATCCATCGACACCCATAAGCCAGAAGTGGCGCGCGCGGCCGTTGCGGCGGGGGCAAATTGCTGGAACGATGTGTCAGCCTTGACCTTTACGCCAGATTCCATGGCCACCGCCGTGGCCCTCGACGTGCCTGTTGTGCTGATGCATGCGCAGGGCGACCCAAAAACCATGCAGCAAGACCCCCAATATCGCGACGTGACCGGAGAAGTCTTAAATTTTCTGGTGGGACGGATTGGCCAAGCGATCCAAGCTGGCATGAAACTCTCCAATATCATTGTCGATCCTGGTATCGGCTTTGGCAAAACCTTGGCGCATAATCTAACACTATTGCAGGACATGCCGCGGTTTGTTGCTCTAGGTCGTCCGGTCCTGGTTGGAGCCTCCCGCAAGCGCTTCATTGCCGCCCTCGACCAAGGGGCAGAGGTGGGTGATCGTTTGGGCGGCTCTGTGGCGGCGGCTATGTTTGCCGCCCAACATGGTGCGCAAATCTTGCGCGTTCATGATGTCGCTGAGACGCGCCAAGCCCTGACCGTGCAAACAGCTTTGCTAAACTTTTAAGCGCTTGGGCTTGGCCTATTCATTTCTCCATTCAACTCAGTGAGAGGCAATTTCATGACGAGCGAACCCAAAGGCCGCGTCCTGATCGTGGCTGGCAGCGACAGCGGCGGCGGTGCGGGCATTCAGGCCGACATCAAGGCCGTCACCGCGCTGGGTGGCTTTGCCATGACCGCTGTCACTGCGATCACCGTGCAGAACACGCTTGGCGTATTCGATGTTCATCCGATCCCCCTCAAAGTCATTCGAGACCAAATCTCTTGCGTGACAAGTGATCTCGGCGTCGATGCAGTCAAAACCGGCATGTTGGGCAGCATTGAAACCGTGGAAACTATCGCCGAAGCCCTAGAAGCTTACACCAAGTCGGTACCCCGTGTGATAGATCCCGTCATGGTAGCCAAAGGCGGACATCCCTTATTGGAAGATAAGGCCGTCGCCGCCGTCAAAAGCCTGATGATCCCCTTGGCGGGTCTATTGACCCCCAATGCGCCAGAGGCCGAACGACTGGCAGAGGTGGCTGTCGACGGCATCAATGGTCAACGCCGGGCGGCAGAGCGCCTGCTGCGACTGGGCGCAAGTGCGGTTTTGGTCAAAGGCGGCCATATTCCAGGCGCGCGCTTCACCGACGTGCTGGCGACGCACAAAGGCGAGGTTTTCTTTGAGGCTGAGCGCATCGATACCACTTCCACCCATGGCACAGGTTGTACCTTAGCCAGCGCCATTGCAGCCCTCCTCGCGCAAGGCGTCGAATTGGAAGAAGCGGTTGAGCGCGCGCGTGCCTATCTGGTCGAAGCCATCAAACGGGCACCCGGCTTTGGCAAAGGCCACGGCCCCCTGAACCACGCTTGGCCCGTCCAGAAATGAGCGAGAATCTAGAAACCAGACTGATCGACATGGTGCGGGCCAGCCCGAAAGTGATGGAGGTCCTTAGGCTGGTTCGTGATGCCAACTTGCCAGATTGGCGCCTTGTCGCGGGCTCTATCTATGGCACGGTTTGGAATGCGTTGACCGGCAGGCCAGCCGATTATGGCATCAAGGATTATGACATTTGCTATTTCGATCCCGATACTTCTTGGGACGCAGAAGACCGGATTATCAAAGCGGTCGACCACCTGTTGCCGGAGTCCTTGAAGCCCTTGGTTGAGGTCCGCAATCAAGCCCGTGTGCATCTGTGGTTTGAGCAACGCTTTGGCAGCCCCTATGCGCCGCTGAGCTGTACGGACGAATCACTCGAACGCTATTTGTGCTTCAGCGATGCCGTTGCTGTGCGCCTTGAGGCAGACGATAGCATCAGCCTCGCAGCGCCCTTTGGGCTGGAAGATGTGTTCGCAATGATACTGCGCCCGAACCCAAAACGGGGCGCGACCGGCAATACCAAAATCAAAGTGGCTGGCATTCAAGCCCGCTGGCCTGAAGTCCAATTTAAGGAAGCTTGATATGCGCCAGTTTCTGGTTGACGCCTTCGCCTCAAAGCCCTTCACGGGCAATCCCGCCTGTGTCGTCGAACCGTTTGATGTTTGGCCAGATGCGGCTTGGATGCAGACTTTGGCGATGGAGAATAATCAAGCCGAGACTGCCTATTTATTGCGGACAGAAGATCCCAGTCGATTTGGCCTGCGCTGGTTTACCCC
>JBEIEG010000326.1:0-2955 GCA_040383035.1 Hyphomonadaceae bacterium
CATGCAGCTCGCCAAAAGTGATCCGCCGTTGCTGCGACGGATCATCGCCTTCCCAGATGATGGCGATGTCATCTTTGCGCTCCGGCAAATGGCGATCAATGCAGTTGGCAGAGACGTTCAACGTGCCATCCTCAAACCATTTGATGCCGAAATCAGCTTCGTGAAAACTGGTATTCTTCAATTTGGTAAAGGGTGTCATCCAGTCGAGGCGCTTGGCCTCTTGTCGCCAGAAGCTATCCGGATCACTGACCGATTGGGCATAAGCAGCATTATAACCGTCCGCCGTGACAAACGCCTTTTTCTTCCAATCATCCGAAACAGGATAGATTTCCGACATTTTGCCTTCTCCCTTAAATTGCCATGTCTACGTCAGCATAATGCCGCCAGCATCCATCTGCACCCCCGAATTAAGGCCAAAGTCTAACTATCCGCAACGGCAAAATCGGGTGACGATAACTGCCTCTACACATGGGGCCGACAAAAGCCGAAGGGGAAAAGGGTCATTTGGGTGCGTGCGCGATAGGCGGGACCGAAGTTGGGGAATTGGAACACGGCACTGCAATCCTCCCTTTCGACGCCTACACCGCGTCAGACCAGTCCGCGCAGATAGCCAATAATCAGGGCGTCGAGCTCTGCTAGCCAATCGTCTTTAGCGGCCGGTGGAAGCTTAATAGCCGCCGAGAAGGCCGCATGTGCGGTCGTGATCAGAAGTTTGCACACTGTCTCGAGCCGAGTGTGATGGGCGGACGCGATGAAGGGTAGCAGCGCCTGCCGCAGGTTAAGGGCAACTTGGTCATCTTCGCCAAAGGCATAGCCTGTCCCGGCAAAGACACGGTCAGAGGCTTCTGCAAGAACCACATACGCAGGATTGGCTTCATAAAAGGTCAAAAATGGTTCGAGAAAATCGCGGCCGGCCTGCTCAATTGACGCTGGTGGAGCGGCCAGTTGGCGTTGCAGGTTGCTTTGCGCAATCGCTTCAATCTCGGCACCAAATCTTTCCACCAAGGCGGTTAAGAGGGCGGCGCGATTGGGAAAAAATTGGTAGAGCGAGCCTGGCGAGGCGGCTGCCTGCTTGGCAACCATATCCATTTTTAGCCCCTCGGCCCCATGCACCAGAATCAAGTCTGCCGCCGCATCCAACAGGCTGCCTACGCGGCGATGACCTCGGTCTTGGCTGGGTGCTTTGGCTTTAGGCGCAGCGCTGACCGTCATCAATTTAACTCGCAATCAAAACAGCTTTGACAATACAAGATTATTCTCATATTTGCAAACACGAGATTAATATCATATTTTGGAGAGAGGCCAATGACCGCCATTAACCGCCGTACCCTAATTGGGGGCCTTGCAGCTTCAACCGTGGCTTTTTCGGTCCGCGCCGGCACGGTCACCGATACCGATGTGATCATTATCGGCGCGGGCGTGGCAGGCATATCGGCGGCGCGTCAGCTTAAAGCCGCTGGCATTCCAACTATCATTCTCGAAGCAAGAGACAGGATCGGTGGTCGCGTGTTGACCGATACCCAAACTTTTGGTCGAGCGTTTGATCGCGGCCCCTATTGGCTGCACAATAAAGCCACCAACCCCTTGGTGCCCTTGGCGCGGGAAGCAGGCGTTGGCCTCGTCGAGAGCAGCTTTGAAAATGGCAACATCTTCAATCAAGGCGCAGCCCTTACCAATCCATCGTGGAAGGACGTGGAAGAGGCGGCTGAAGCGTGGGAAATGCGCCAACTTCTGCCCTTTGCCCGCATCAATGATCGGGCCTTGGGTGCAACCCTTCCCAATCCTACCCCTGCACAGCGCCATGTGGCCAATATCTTTGCCGTGGAAATGGGCGAGGACCCAAGCTTCGTTTCACTACAGGGCTATTTCAATCTTGAAGAAGGCGAAGACCTGATTCCTACAGGCGGCATGGGGCCTCTCATACTAGGCTTGGCCAATGGGTTGGACGTTCGCCTGCGCAGCCCCGTTTCGACACTGCGCTGGGATGGTGCACACGGCGTGACCGCTATTGGAAGTTTTGGGCAAGTGACCGCTCGAAAGGTCATCATCACAGCGCCCACTGGCGTTTTGGCGTCTGGTGCAATCCGGTTTGACCCTGCCCTACCTAGCGACAAACAAACCGCCCTTTCCAATTTGCCCATGGGTGCCCTCGAAAAAGTGGCCATGGTCCTGCCCGCGCCGATGCCAGACTTGCCCGAATATGCACTCTCCAATAGCCATATCCAGCAAGACCAGTACCATGCCCTCGTTGTTGACCCGAGCAAACATATGATTACGGCCCTGATACCGGGGCCTGTATCGCGCGCCCTGCTCGCGCAAGGCGCTGCTGCGCTCGAGGCATTTGCTATGGACCTGCTCAAAAACGTGATTGGAACACAAATGCGCGTGCAAGCATTAAGCTCAACCAATTGGCAGGGCGACCCCCTCGCCTTAGGCTCTTACCCCCACCAGACGGTGGGCCATGCGAATGCGCGAAAAATCTACTCTCAACCAGTTGAAGATCGGCTGTTTTTCGCAGGTGATGGCGGTGACGATTCTCTTGCTGCGACCGTGGGTGGCGCGTGGCGGCAGGGTCAGAAGACCGCCCAAATCATCGCCAGACAACTTGGTGCAAAGCGGCGCTAAGCCAGACGTCTCTAAAACAGACACATAAGTTGCGCGTATCTTGAAGCGCACTGGGGTCAGGAACTATCAAATCCACCTTCGTGAGAGTCGTGAGATGCAGAATACGCGCAAATCACACAGAGGGAAAAAATGTGATGACGTTCTGGAGCGCCCCCATAAAACGCATTTAATTCAACGATTTAATGGCATTAATTGGTGGACAGGGCTGGATTCGAACCAGCGTACGGAAAACCGGGCAGATTTACAGTCTGCTGCCTTTAACCACTCGGCCACCTGTCCACATCTTCGTGCGGGGCATCATGTGTTTGCATGAGGGCCGGTCCCGCGGAA
>JBEIEG010000327.1:0-2945 GCA_040383035.1 Hyphomonadaceae bacterium
ACAGCCTCATGGATGCCGTGGCGTCCCTGCCCTTTTTGGGCGTTTCCTCCCAAACACCTTTAAGGCCGGGCCTCGTGCCCGGCCCTTTTTTCTGCTCCGGCTTAACAGGAGCGGCGCGGCACTCTTGTCTCAGCAATTTCGACAATGCGCGCAACAAGCCCTGACAATATTTCCGCGACATGGGCAAAAGAGCTACGTTTACTCATAGCGCCTTCAACCATGTACAAAGATCGATTAATCTCAATCTGCAAACTATGTTGATGTTGAGCAGGTTTTCCGTAACGCTCAGTCGCATACCCACCGGCGTAGGGGTTATTGCGTGCCACACGGAGGCCCTTGGACCTGAGAAACGAAAAAGCCTCTGTCATATAAATGGGCACGCAGGAGGCACCAAAACGATCGCCTAAGACAATGTCATTTTCGGGCGAGCCAGAAGCCGAAGCCGGCATGGAGTGGCAATCAAGCACAACAGATTGGCCAACGGCCCGCTTTTCGGCATCAATCAAACCCTCGATTGCAGCATGCCACGGCTCATAAACCTCTTTCAGCCGGGCTTGGGCGGCAGCAAAGGACAAACGACTGGCATAAATCTCAACGCCATCGCCAACGGTGCGGGGAATGACGCCCAGCCCCGCCAAAACCCGCGGTGACGGCACGCGCCGGTCACCGGCTGGAAGATCGTGAATAAGGTCCGGATCGAGTTCATCCGGACTCCGATTTAAATCCACATAAGCGCGAGCATAATCCGCTAGCAGCAGAGTTGCGCCCAGTTTCGGACTGGCCGCCATGAGTTTGTCTACAAAAGCGTCTTCCGATCGCCTCAACGCAAGCCCGTCTAGCTTGGAGTTGCGCAACAGATCGTCAGGATAGAAGCGACCAGAATGCGGGCAACAAACAATCACCCCAGAACGCCCATCCGCCGGGCGCAGCAAACGAAAAGCAGGCGGTCGCATCTCCGCCGCGCCGCCATGACCCGCCCACTGAAACTCTGTTGCCGTTCTCGATTCCTGCATATCAAACCTTTAACCCCGCGGGGCTGAAAACAAAAGAAAGTCGCGAACTGACCTGACAGACCAAAACTACATACAGCAACCTGTGCAAAAATTGCTTTAGGACAAGACTTGTCAACCTCGCCTTCACCATATTGAACGATAAACACGCCCAACAACGAACGGAGCACGGCCCAGATGGCGAGAATTCTCTTAGCGGAAGATGACGATTCCTTGCGGACGTTCCTTGCTGCTGCGCTTAATAAAGCAGGCCATATTGTTGCAGACTTTCCAGATGGCGATCAGGCGCTTGAGGCCCTGAACGCAATGGGCTTCGATTTGCTTCTGACAGACATCGTGATGCCAGGTGTAGATGGCGTCGAACTTGCTCGGCGTGCAGCCGAAGTAGACCCGGCCATGAAGATCGTCTTCATCACAGGTTTCGCAGCAGTGGCTCTCAATCCTGCCAACCAAGCCCCCTCGAAGGCAAAAGTCCTCTCTAAACCCTTCCACTTGCGAGAACTGGTAGCTGAAGTGGAAAAGGTCATGGCAGCTTAAGCGAAAACCTCAACCCGACGCCAACTCCGTCCAAATGTGCTGCGCCGCATAGGCGCGCCACGGTCGCCAAGCCTGTGACCGCTGCTCAAGTGCGTCCCGCGTCGGCCGCTCACCTCCCGGCTGCGTCAGACCACGCGCCAAAGCAACATCCTCAGCCGGAAAGGCATCTGGGTCCCGCAACGCACGCAGCGCGATATAGCTGGCGGTCCATGGGCCGATGCCTTTAACGCGCTGCAGTCGCGCCAATAGGAGCCGCGTGTCCCCACCAAAGAAATCTTCTTCTGCCAGATACGCCTCACAATAGGCCTTTAGACAAAGCGCCCGCGCCTGTGGCATGCCCAGAAAATCCAATGATGATCCCAGAATGGATTGTGCCGTTGGGAATAGACGCGAAACACCCGATTCTTGCGCCCATTCAGCGGGCAAAGCCGCTCCTAGGTGAGATACCAAGCTCGCACCAAGCTTAATCGCAGCGCTAACCGTGATCTGTTGACCAAGGATGGCGCGAATACCTATTTCAAAGGGGTCAAATGCACCAGGAACCCGCAAACCCGGCCTGCGCCTGACCAAATCTTGCAACGCTGGATCTTGGCCTAAATGGGCACCAATCACCTCTGGATCGGCAGCCAGATCGAAGACTTCCCGCACTCGCGCAATCACCTTGGGCAACAACGACAAATTCTGCAGCTTCACCTGCACATCCAGCCAATCGCCCACACCCTGCTCCACGGCAACCAAGACAATCTGGCCATCCACATGTAAGCACCGGCGATAAATGCCCTCCACATAGGTCTCTACCATCGGATAAAGCCGCGCCTTCATAAACTCTGCCACAGCCCCCCAATCGAAAGGCGGCCGGTAGCGAAGCTTCAGGCGAATATCAGCGGCGGGTGCGCCCGGACCTTCAATGCCAATCTCCCGACGCAGAAAAGATGGCGCGGTGTTAAAAACCTGCTGAAACGACTCATTGAAGCGACGGATCGACCCAAATCCGGAAGCCATAGCGATTTGGGTGATGGTCAAATCCGTTTCATGCAGCAATTGTTTCGCCAGTAAGAGGCGGCGGGTTAGCGCAACGCTGACCGGGCTTGCCCCAACATGCTTCAAAAATAGTCGACGCAATTGCCGCTCGCCTAAGCCAAGCCGGGCCGCCATTTGCTCTACGCTTCCGCTATCCAACGCGCCTTCCTCAATCAAGCGCAAGGCCCGCCCCACAGAACTCGAAGTACCCCGCCACGCAGGGGTATCCGGCGCGGTCTCGGGACGGCAGCGTAAACAAGGTCGAAACCCTTCGTCTTGCGCGACAGCAGCCGAGGGATAAAAAACGACATTCTCGCGCTTCGGCAGCCGCGCAGGACAGATTGGGCGACAATAGATTCCCGTCGTTTTAACGGCGGT
>JBEIEG010000328.1:0-2907 GCA_040383035.1 Hyphomonadaceae bacterium
ATGCTTGGCCAATGATCTGCGCGTATCGGGCAATCTGTCCCGCATGCCCCACCCCTACCGCCAAGAAGATGGCGAAGAGTGGTTGAAGAAACAGCCAGAACTCTGGGCTGGTCAAGAAAACTACGTTTTTGCGATTGAGCATAAGGTAGACGGCTTTATGGGTGCGATGGGTCTGCATTGGATGGACCGAATGACGCTCGATGGCAGCTCTGCCTGGGAACTCGGCTATTGGCTGGGCGTTCCATACTGGGGTCAGGGCTTTGCAACAGAAGCGGGGAAAGCCCTGATTGCTGCGGCTATCGAAGACCTCAATCCTGTCTATTTGGTGGCTGGCTTTGCCACGTCAAACACACAATCTGGTCACGTGCTTGAAAAACTTGGCTTCTACAAGGTCGATGCGATTCGCGAGATGAACGTCCTGGCAACCGGCAAAACTTCACCCACCCAAGTAATGCGGCGCGATATCGCTGAAGCAGAGAGGAGACCGAGGTCATGACACCCGCCTTATTGACTCCGCGCCTATTGCTTCGCCCGTTAGAGCATGAGGATAGCTTGGCTTTGGCCGACCTGTTGAACCGCCCAGAGGTGGCGCGCGGCCTGTGCACCATCCCCAAGCCTTTCACGCCTTTGCATGCCAGCGCCATGATCCTGATGATCCGAGCAGCCGAAACCCGCGGGCTAGAGTTTGTTTGGGCCGTTGAGAACAGTGAAGGCGATGTGGTTGGCCAGATTGGCCTGCGCCAGCTTCGCCCGGGCTGCGCACAATTGGGCTATGCCTTCTTGCCCGAGTTTTGGGGACAGGGCCTCGGCAGCGAGGCCGTGGAGGCCGTGCTCGACTGGGCCGGTCGGGTGGCCAGCTTCGAAATGATTGAAGCTGAAGCCCATCACGACAATCCTGCAAGCCTGCATTTGCTTGAGAAGCTGGGCTTTGCTCATATCGGCCCTATTCAGCGCTTCAGTTTAGCTCAACAGGGCAAAATCCCACTGATGGCCTTTCAAAAGTGCCTTACCCCCTCCCTTCATTTGGCAGTGGCGTAGAACAAAGAAAGGGCCCGCTGATCGCTCCTCGGGCCCTTTTTTTGTATATGCTTGATTAAGCGGCGCGGATGCGCTCCAAGAATTCTAAAGTTTCTTGATCCAGCTTTGCAGCTTGGATTGAGAGTTCGCGGCTGGCGGCCAACACTTGGCTTGCAGCAGCACCGGTCTCACCGGCGGTTTCAGTCACACGCGTCACATCGGAAGCCACCGATTGAGATGCGGCAGCCACTTGGGTGATCGCGTTGGCGATCTCTTGGGTGACTGTTGCCTGCATATCCACCGACTGACCAATCATGCCAGCATTTTGGTTGATGCGGGTGATAACGGCTTCGATGCGAGACATAGCACCGACTGCGCCATCCACCGCACTTTGGATCGAACCGATTTGAGCAGCAATGTCCTCAGTCGCATTACCGGTTTGGCTGGCGAGGTTTTTAACTTCCTGCGCCACGATGGCAAACCCACGACCAGCTTCACCGGCACGGGCCGCTTCGATGGTGGCGTTTAAGGCCAAGAGGTTGGTTTGGTCGGCAATGCCTTTGATCAGTTCAACCACTTCGCCGATGCGGCGGGCCGAATTGGCCAATTCGCTAACCGCGTTTTGGGCCTCACCGCTCAAATGAACAGCTTCAACGGCGACCGAGCTTGATTCAGACACATTCGACTGGATCGTCGCGATCGATGTGGTCAGGCTTTCCGCCGAACCCGCTGCGGTTGAGGCACTTACGGTGCTTTCTTCGGCAGCAGCTGCGACACTGGAGGCCATCATATTGGTGCGGTCAGCTGCGGCTGTCATGGCTTGAGCAGTTGCTTCCAACTCTGCCGATGCAGTAGCCACAGTCCGCAGCATGTCACCAGCCACGCGCTCATAAGCCAGGGTAGCCGACGCAATCGCTTCGGCGCGGCGCATTTGGATCTTGGTCTCTTCGGTTGCTGCTCTTTCGAGAGTAATGCGCTCAATGGCATTTTCGCGGAAGACTTCAACAGCTTCAGCCATTTCACCCAATTCGTCGCCACGATCCCGGCCTGGAATCATCATGTCGGTGACGCCGCCAGCCAAGGTTCGCATGCTGTTGGTAAGGTCGACGATTGGCTTGGACAAGCTGCGGGCAAAGAACAAGCCTGCAGCCGCAGCGACCCCCATTGAAAGCAGAGTTGCCAAAAGGATCTTGATGGCCAAAGCGCGGAGTGGCCCTTGAGCCTCGGCGACCGTTTGATCCGAAGCGACAACAAACTTGGCACCCAGTGTGGTGAACGGCACAAAGGCTGATATCACCAAATTGCCATCCGGATCCTTCGTGGTGGTGGTGATGGATTTGCCTTCGAAGCCCTGCTTGACGAAGTCATTTTCAAACTTGGACTTCAGGATCGTTGGCTCTTTGGAATGGGGCGAGTTGTTGCGCACCAAGAAATCTTCGCCAATCAGAATGTTCTCGCCCGTCTTGCCATTTGTTGGCTCAGGCCGCATGGCGGCATCCAACTTATTGATCGATAATTGGATCGCAAAGACACCCTTAAGCTGGCCATTTGCGCCTTTGATCGGCACGGCGATGAAGCTTGCAGGCAGATCAGCAGATGGAGCATAGGGTTTAAAGTCCGCCAATTTAGGCTGAGCATTCGCACCGGCCGCGATCACCTCGCGAACAAGAACTCCAAGACTGGAATCTTTCCACTTGCCGCTTGCCAATTGAGTGGCGAAGTCGCGCTCTTTAAAGACCGTATAGACGTTCTGACCATTCGCATCGAACAAGAAGATGTCATAATAGTCGTTGGTGCGCAGGATGTTGCGCATCCAAGGATGCAATTCAGCATGGACGGCGTCATAGGCCGTGCCATTGTTGGCTGCGTCCCATTTTTCCTTTTGGCCCG
>JBEIEG010000329.1:0-2894 GCA_040383035.1 Hyphomonadaceae bacterium
GCGACGACGTCAATTGGATGAAGCACACACTCACTTGGTATGATGAAGCAACGGGCTCGGTCAAAATCGACTATCGCCCTGTGCACATGAACACCATGAGCAACGACGTCGCGACAATTCCACCGAAGCTGCGGGTTTATTAAAGGCCTTTCGATGATCCTGCCTTTGTCCCAACACTTCTCCAGCGCGAAGGAGCGGGCGAGTTTTGTGGCGATAGAGGCGGTCGTGCTCATCCCGGTTGTAGGTGGTATATTGGGTTACGCGTCCACTTTTCTGCCACTTGCGGCTTGGCAGCAGCGTGCGCTTGTTATTGTGGTTTTGATCATCGTGGCCGCGCCCTATATCAAAGCGCTGCGTTTTTTGCGCAAGTTGTCATCTTTTGGAGCAGTACACTCTAGCTCTCCCTCAACGCGGGTAGTCGGGCGTTAGGCACTTGTCGTGGCGCGAAGTCCAATTGCGCCGCCCAAGACCATGAGAATAAACAAATATTGTAGTGCGCTGAGCTTTTCGCCAAAAACAAAAACCCCGATGGCCGCAGCGGCAACAATCCCTACCCCTGCCCAGATAGCGTAAACAACGCCAACGGGCAGAAGTTTCATGGCTGGGGCAAGAACCCAGAAACAAGCCGAATAACAGAAGATCGATAAGGCACCCCAATGCCACTTCTCAAAGCCATTGGATAACTTGAGTAAGAAGGTGCCTGTCACTTCGAGCGCAATCGCAAAGGCCAAGAATATCCACGCATTCATGATTCGGTCTCCCGGGCTTTCTGACTGGTTTGGATAATGTCTTCTAGGAAAGCGACATGTTCACTAAACGCCAGCCCTCCTGCAGCGGTTAGCAAGACCCAAGTTCGCGTTCTTCGGCCAATAGGCTCCTTTGAAATCGAAATGAGACCGGCTTTCTCAAGCGTTAGCAGGTGCGCGCCCAAATTGCCGTCCGTGGTCCCACTGACCGCTTTCAAGGTTGCGAAATCCAGTGGCTCACGGTCGCTGTCGAGCGCGGCCATAATCCGCAGCCGATGTTGTTGATGTATGATTTCGTGACATTTTTTCATGGTCGACGTAACCAAACGCCCCCAACAAAAAGCGCAACGCCACCGCCAAGTGCCAAAGCTAAGTACAGCCATTGGGGCAACAACCACCAACCCACAGATGCAGACATCAGCACGACTGCCCCAAGCAGTAGAAAGCGCTTCCCCAACCAAATTCCAAGAATTGCGTAAGCCGCCGACAAAGCCAAACCGAAGATCATGGCCGCTGTTGTCTGATCCGCGCGCGTGACCACCAAGATAAGGATGATGGTGCTGACTACAACGCTCCAGGTGGCCAAAGCACGGAAATCCTGAGGCTTCGGCGGTCTTGTGAAAGTCCAAGCTAATGCACCCAGCCAGCCAACAGCCCAAACAAGTGGCGCGAAGGATGGGAAGGTCGCTTGGGCACTAAAACCAAAGAGCCAAACAATTCCCCAGGCGGAGACAATCGACCCCATGCCACGGTAATTCCGAAGCTCGGACGTCTTCTGCCGTGCGATTGCAACGTCGTTCAATCCTTGAAAGGCTTGTTCTTTATCCATGATGCACTCTGTATCACAGAGTTGACTCTACGCAACAGAGTATCTCACATGATGCATGCCTTATGCAGTGGCTTTTGCAGAAAGCTCCCCCTACCCCCGCTCATCCTTCGGCGAGCCCATCACGATGTAGCTGGTGATGGTGGCAACCTGAGGCAGGGCACCGAGGACTTCGGTGTGAAAATGCTTGTAGGCGGGCAGGTCTGTCGTCTCAACCCGCAATAGATACTCCACAGTGCCCGTGATGTTGTGGCATTCGCGCACCTGAGGTGCGCGTTTTATTGCAGCCTCAAAATCCGTCTGCTCTTGCTTGGTGTGGCGGGAGAGACCCACCGTTACATAGGCCAAAAAGCCTATGCCGAGGGCGGCGGAATTTAGCTGCGCGCGATAGCCTTGGATAATGTCCCGTCGCTCTAATTCCTGCACGCGCCGGAGGCAGGCTGAAGGCGACAAGCCCACTTTGCCCGCGAGGTCGACATTGCTGATACGCCCGTCCTGCGAAAGAACGCGCAATATTCTTCGATCTGTATCATCCAAAATAGTCATAACATGTGGAGTTTTAGCCGTGACTACTGAATTTGCAAGAACATGCGATCATTTCACGCATAAAGTTGCGTCATGATGACACAAGAACTTTTCCTCGGCCTTTGCGGCTTTGCCCTCGTCTCCTCAATCACACCGGGGCCCAATAATCTGATGCTGATGGCGTCAGGCACCAATTTCGGCTTTGCCCGCACCCTACCCCATATGCTGGGTGTATCGATTGGCTTTGTCGTTATGACGATCCTGATCGGCTTAGGCTTGGCCCAAATCTTTGTGCGCTTCCCGATTGCCTATACGGTTCTAAAAGTAGGTTCAGTGGCCTATTTGATCTATTTGGCCTGGAAGATTGCGACAGCGGCAGCACCTAAGGCTGATGGTGCCTCGACGGCAAAGCCCTTCAGCTTCTTGCAGGCGTGCCTATTTCAATGGGTAAACCCCAAAGCTTGGACTATGGCCCTCATGTCTGTCACCGCTTATGTGCCAGCAGATCATCCACTGATTGGTCTTTTGATCGTGGCTTTGGTGTTTGGCGCGATTAACCTGCCAACAGTTGCCGTATGGGCCTTTTTGGGAATGCAAATGCGGCAATTCCTGCAAAACCCGGTCAAACTCCGAACCTTCAACATCCTTGCCGCATTAACGCTTCTAGCGTCGCTTTACCCTGTGGTGACGCACGATTTGCTAGCCCATCCGGCGTTGGCGACACCCTGAGGCTTAGACCACAGGCAACTCTAGGACGAAGCGCGCACCGCTTCGATCTTCACGATTTTCAGCCCAGA
>JBEIEG010000330.1:0-2886 GCA_040383035.1 Hyphomonadaceae bacterium
TAGACGCCCATGTGGCGTGCTTTGCCGATGATGTGGTGATCGCAGACCTCAATGGTGCAGAAAACCTGCACGGCATCGCCGATTATCGCGCCCGTTATCAAGGTGTGTTCGCGCAATATCCGCAAAACCATGCTGTGCTGGTCAATCGTCTGGCCTGCGGCAATGTCGTGGTTGATCATGAGCGCGTGCGCCGCAGCCCTGAGGGCGAGCCGTTCGAAGTGCTGGCGATTTATACCATCAAGGATGGCAAAATCGCGCGCGTGGACTTTGTGAAATGAGCAGCTTTTTGAGCGAAAATTGGATTTGGGTGGCACTTGTTATTGGGGTAGCCATATTGGTAGACATGTGGCTGACCTACAAGAGATCGTCTTTCACACAATGGACATTTCGTTTTTTTGTTGCCTATTCGTGTGATTTGATCACAAGATTTATACCTCTAGCGGTGATGCTAATGGTGGCAAAACCACTGGTGCAATTGACGTCAAATATAGGTATTGGCTGGGTCTTAGCAGGATTTTTTGTTACGATCATAACTATTGGTGTTGTTGTCAGCATTGTTGTCGGCAAAATTCAATGGCTTGCTAAATTGCGTGATGAACTCTTGCCAACGCCCAACGACAAAACTTCTGCGCAAATCGCATTCAGCCCCAAAGAGACCTAACCCCATGGCCACACGTCGCCTCGCGCCCCCGGAAGTTCAGCCAACATCTATTGAAGTGCTGGCGATTTACACCATCAGGGATGGTAAAATCGCACGCGTGGACTTTGTGAAATAAGGCCGCGGGCAGATGCTGGAATATGGCCTTAGCGCTTTAGCTTTTTTGATCCTCGTAGTCCTCCTGCCACGGACCATCGAATTCACGAGTCAAGGTAAGCGCTTAGCGGCAGTTATGCCAGGTGGCTTAGAACGCGTGGGCCGGGCCGAGTTGGCTTCTACGGTTTTGGGAATTATCCCTGTCGTATTGGTCATATTGATCGACTTGCTTGGTGGCGCTGTGACGATCGATCAGTATCCGCTGGCCATTCTGGTAGGTATGTTCCTTCAATTCGCCGGGCAGTATGGTGGGCCATTTCGCCACCTCTTGGAAGACTTACACGAGGCCCGTGATCGCCTCGACTATAACCGTGTTCATGGCTTGCCTTTGGATGAGCCAAATCGTCAAACTGAGAAAGTAAGTTAAATGGCCACACGTCGCCTCGCGCCCCCCGAAGTTCAGCCCAAGTCGTTTGACTGGTCTGCCAATAGTGCCACCAAGGTCGCTTTTTGGATGGGCAAATATCCAGAAGCCCGCAAGCAATCAGCGGTCATTCCGCTTTTGTGGTTGGCGCAAAAGCAAGAAGGCTGGGTGAGTGAGCCTGCGCTTCGCAAGATCGCGCTCGACCTCGCCATGGCCTACATCCGCGTCTATGAAGTGGCGACCTTTTATACGATGTTCCACTTGGCACCCGTCGGGAAGCACCATTTGCAAGTCTGCGGCACGACGCCTTGCATGCTGCGCGGCTCTGGCGATTTGATCGAGGTGTGTAAGAAGCGCATCGGCAATCACCACCATGTCACGCCCGATGGCTTGTTCTCGTGGGAAGAAATGGAATGTATGGGCGCATGCGCCAATGCGCCCATCGTCGCCATTCACGACTATTATCATGAAGATCTGACGGCTGAGAGCTTCAGCGCCATCATTGACGATCTGGCCGCTGGCAAAGATGTGACACCGGGTTCTGCCATTGGTCGTTTGACCAGTGCGCCAGACGGTGGACCCAACGTTTTGAACGACGAGACCCTGTTTGACGGCAGTCTCGCCAAAAAGATGAAGCTGCCAAACTTGCCCGAGAAGGCTTAAGACCGGCGGCAAGGGGCGGGCTCTCCCATGAATACGGGTTCCAAGCCACCCTATCTGCGCCCGCAGGATGATCCAAATCGCGTCGGCATACCCGTCACCAGTGATGCGGCCTTTTGGGCATCTATGTTCTTGTCGTGGGTGGCCCAATCCCTAGATCACTTGCTTGACATCGACCGTTGGACTCTCAGTGTTATGGCGGTGGCGGCAATTAGCTTGCTCGGTCTTGCAATTTTCAAGGGCGTAGAGCGGCCTTGGCAGATTGGCATGCGTCTGCCCCGGACAACGGCTTGGATCGTGCTGGCCGTGATGATCGCTGTGACTGGGGCTTGGGCTTGGTTTGGCCTGATTTACACCCGCGATTTGCCGGCACGCTTGGTTTACGGCGTTTGCGCCAGCCTGACGGCATGGAGCGCCTTTGTCACCTACCGCGCTTTAACGGCTGGTCCCGCTAAACCGGACGATCTTTAGAAGTTCGCCGGGCTTTAGTGGCCGATCTGCACTCATGCCGTTGATCATCAAGAAGCGCTCCGTCTTGAAGTCTGGATAGGCCATGCGGGCTGAAAGGCTCGCTACCGTGTCACCAGCGCGAACCGTCACAATCTCCAGCTCACGCGGGCGGAGGGCTGCGATTTCGGTGGCCGACATTTCCTTGAAGGTCTGGGTAATCGGGAAGGTAGGCGACAGGCCGTCTGCGGGGCCGATCATCACGAAGTGGAACGCTCGCCCGTTCAAATTATAGGCAATCACGCCAACATCGACGCGGCCGGTGCGGATTTGCGCCCGTGCAAGCAGGGTGATGGTCGGCATACCATTGGTGGTGCCCGGTGTTGCAGGGCCCAAAGTGGCCGGCGTTTGGCCCAATGTTTCGCGCACTTTGGCTATGGCATAGGCGTCGAGCGTGCCCGTCAGCGGTACGCCGCCACCAAAGCGACCTTTAAGGCCGTTTGGTCCTTCAATTTCAACGGCTTCAGACGTGTTGTTGATAGAAAACCCTTGCGGCACCTCAAACGTGATCTTCATGGTGGGATGGGAAAAGCGTCGTCCA
>JBEIEG010000331.1:0-2877 GCA_040383035.1 Hyphomonadaceae bacterium
GGAGCGCCGGGTTGCGGCTTTGGGCGGCGGCTTCGCGCAGGATGAAAATGGCCTCAGATTCGAGGCGATCAAGGTGGAGGAGACGGCTAAAAAAGGTCATGCGATAGCTTCCTTGTTGTGATTATTCTGATGCAAGCCGCACTCTTTGGTGTCGGCATTTTCCCACCACCAGCGTCCATCGCGGGCATGCTCTCCGGGGCGAATGGCGCGTGTGCACGGGTCGCAGCCCATGGAAAAATAACCCCGGGCATGGAGTGGGTTGAGCGGGACTTGGAAGTGTTCGGCATAGGCCAGCACATCCACCCAAGTCCAACCTGCTAGCGGGTTATATTTGACCATGTCATGGGCCGTATCCTGTTCCTGCTCTTCCAGTTGATCGCGTGTCAGAGATTGATCGCGTCTTTGTCCGGTGATCCAAGCATCATAGCCGTGAAGCGCCCCGCCCAAGGGTTCAAGCTTGCGGACCCCGCAGCAGGCTTTCCGTGCTTCCAAGCTCTCATAAAAACCATTGACACCAAAGGCGGAGACAAAATCGGCCAGGGCACCCGCTTCTGGTTCAAACTGATGGACCTTCAGGCCATAGCGAACTTCTGTCCGCTCAATCATTGTAACGGTCTCAGCGTGTAGCCTGCCCGTTTGCAGGGTGAAGATTTCAATTGGCAAGCCCAATCGGGCGATCACATCGGTCAACACCATATCTTCAGCCGAAAGTGAGCTGGCCAGCGCAACGGACCCCTCCTTGCTGATGGCGCGCAGAGTTGCTTCCAGCCGTTTGATGAGGAGGGGAAGCTCCTCATGAGTTGCTTTGTTTCGAGTGATCTCGGCTGAGTTGTCGAAAAGGATCATCGTTTCTTTGTTCTGTTTTGGCTCTAAAAGGGTCAAAGCCGTAGACGAGCACATAGGTGGACGATGGTCTCCGAACGACAGACCTGAACTGCACGCTGCCATTAGCAAACCTATCAAAGCCTCACTAAATCCCGAGTTTCAGGTGATCTATCAGCTCTTCTAATAGACACCTTAAGCGGATCGGCATTGTTCGCGCGCGGGGGAGCCCGGATATAGCCCTCAGATAAAGGGCCCTGAATGTATATTTATAATGCCATCGACCAAAGTATCGTAGATGCGCGGGTTAAACAGTTCGCCGATCAGACGGAGCGTTATTTGAGCGGCCGGATCTCGGAGGATGAGTTTAAACCACTGCGCCTGCAGAATGGCGTCTATGTTGAGCGTCACTCACCGTTGCTGCGCGTCGCTATTCCTTATGGCCTATTATCATCGCCCCAATTGCGTATGTTAGCCCAGATTGGCCGCAAGTATGATCGCGGCTTTGGCCACTTCACGACCCGTCAGAATATTCAGTTTAACTGGGTTAAGCTGGAGCAAGTGCATGAAATTTTGGCCGATCTGGCCAGCGTACAAATGCATGCGATCCAAACCAGCGGCAGTTGTATCCGCAACGTCACGACCGATCATTTGGCTGGCGTCGCCCATGATGAGCGCGTCGACCCTCGTCCATTAGCAGAACTGATGCGTCAATGGTCGACCCTTAATCCTGAGTTCGCCTTCCTGCCGCGTAAGTTCAAAGTTGCCTATAATGGGGCGGTTGAAGACCGGGCGGCGAGTGAAGTTCACGATCTCGCTTTTGATGTCTATCGTGATGAAGCGGGTGAAGTGCGCCTCACCGTAAAGGTAGGCGGCGGTCAAGGCCGCACGCCGCGCGTCGCTCCCGTGATCAAAACCGGTCTGCATTGGCGCGACATGCTTTCCTATACTGAAGCTGTTCTGCGCACCTATAATCGTTGGGGCCGGCGCGACAATATCTATAAGGCCCGCATCAAGATCCTTGTTGATGCTTTAGGCGCTGAACGCTTTGGCGAAGAAGTTGAGCAAGAGTTTGCTCATGTTCAGGGCGGACCCGCGACCTTAGCGGCTTCAGAGCTCGAGCGCATGACCGCCTTCTTTGGTGCGCCGGCTTATCACAGTGCTGCGTCGGGTGATCAGGATGAAGCCCGCCATCGATTGGCTGATCCCCGTTTCAATGCTTGGGTGAAGCGCAATGTCGCCAAACACAAGCGCGACAATTATGGCGCTGTTACTATCAGCTTAAAGCCCTTGGGGATCGCACCGGGAGATGCCACCAGTGACCATATGGACGCGATTGCAGACCTTGCTGACCGCTTCTCCTTTGGTCAAATCCGTGTCTCCCATCACCAGAATCTGGTCTTGGCCGATGTAGCTCGATCCGACCTTTGGGCGCTTTATCAAGCACTGGAAGCCCTTGGCTTGTCGGAGCCCAATGTCGGCTTAGCAACAGACATTATCTGCTGCCCGGGTGGCGATTACTGTGCTTTGGCAAACGCCAAATCCATCCCAGTTGCCGCTGCTGTGCAAGAAACCCTTGCCGCCAAGGCGCAAGACATTGGGACGCTGGCGATCAAAATGTCGGGCTGTATCAATGCCTGTGGCCACCACCATGTCGGCCATATCGGTATTCTGGGCGTCGATAAGAAGGATGAGGAATGGTACCAAATCCTGATCGGCGGCAGGACCGATACGAAAACAGTACTTGGCCAAATTGTCGGCAAAGCCATTCCGCGCGAAGCCGTGGCACCGACAATCGAACGCATGACCGACTTTTATCTCGCGAACCGCAAGGGCGGTGAGTTGTTCATTGATGCCGTTGAACGCCTCGGCAAGGCGGCTTTCCATGATGCCGCCTTCCAAGCCGACGCCACTCAAACTTCCCCCTCTCCCCAAATTCAGGAAGCAAACTGATGAGCACTTTGTTGAAACTTTTCGCGTCGGGTGACGTAGTGACCCTTCCTTTGCCAGATGGCGCGTTCCGCCCAGCACCATCCCCAAACCCGCTGCCGAATA
>JBEIEG010000332.1:0-2874 GCA_040383035.1 Hyphomonadaceae bacterium
ATCTTTCAGATAGACCTGATCAATCTTGCCACCTTTGCCAGTGGGCGAAGGCTCGAGGATCAAAATCTGGCTGGGTGAAGGCTTTGCCGGATTGCCCGCATGCTGAATGAAGCTGAGCATTTTAGGATGGGCCGCCATCCAGACAATGCCATCTGGATCGACGTCGAGATTATCGATGCCAGTGCCGAGCAAAGCTGCGTCTCGCCGCTTGATCGCCCCTGTCGCCGGATCGCGGTCATAGAGGTAGATGCTGCGGCTGATTGTGGCGCTGGCATAAAGTGTCTTGCCGTCGTTTGAGAGGGCCAGCGAATTGGCAAAACCAAGCCCGCTGTCGAGCTTACTGCCCTTCGCGCCATCAAAATACCAAATTGCGCCCGTGCGATCATTACCGGAAATAAAGCTCAAACTTTCCGACAAGGAGCCCCGCTCGAGGTCACTTTCGCTGGTCGCGTAGAAGCTATTTGTACCTGTAGCCACGATGTCATTGATGCGGGTCAGGCCCGGAACAGCAACCGTTCGACGTAATTTCAAGCTGCCGTCGGCTTGTGCGTCGAAAACCTCGACCGTGGTTCCGGTATAGTCAGCAGCGCCCTTTGGGTGGTTCACCACCATCAGAGTCACTTTGCCGTCAGGGCCTCGGAACAAAGACGTTCCATGGGGATGGAATGCCGCTGGCTGGCCGCCGGTTAGATCTTTCAAAGCGGGAGGGGTAGTCAAGCTCTCGACGGGTAAGCTGTAAATCGCGCCCCGAACAGGCTTGCCCATTGCAGCGGCACGGCGGTCGTCTGACGCCACAAAGATGCGTCCTGTCGTACGATCAATGGCCATGTCTTCGGCACCGGGCATGCCGGCAATATCGGTACATGTACCGTCAAAGACAGGCACTAGCGTCGTAAATTCACCCGCGCGCGATGCCGTTCGAAACCAAGTGAACGACAGGATCCCGACGATTGCGACACCAGTGAGTAGGATAATCTGAGAGGGTTTCATCAACCTGACTTTCACGCCTGAGTTTGGGTTTCAAATTGCAGCTTTGCGAGATGGGCATAGAGGCCGCCCTTGGCCACCAAGTCGCTGTGGGTGCCTTGCTCGGCGACTTGTCCGTCGTCCAGTACGATAATCCAGTCTGCGCGTTGGACTGTCGCCAGACGATGGGCAATTACAAGGGTCGTCCGGTTTGCCATGGCGACATCGAAGGCCTTCTGGACTAAGCGCTCATTCTCAGCATCCAGTGCGCTGGTGGCTTCATCGAGGAGAAGGACCGGCGCATCGCGAACCAGTGCCCGAGCAATTGCCAAACGTTGCCGCTCGCCACCCGAAAGCGCGCGACCCCTGTCGCCAATGGCTTTGTCATAGCCACCAAGGCGGGCCAGAATAAAGGGCTCTGCTTCCGCCCGTTGTGCGGCCTCTTGCGCCATGTCGGATGTGGCACCCTCATTGCCGAACAAAATATTGTCCATCGCTGTGCCGGTAAACAGGTCCGGGTTTTGCGACACATAGGCAAAGCGGTGCCGCCAAGCCACTGGGTCTGTGTCGCGCGCATCAATGCCGTCGACCTCAATCGCCCCTGCTGCCGGGTCGTAATAGCGCAGCAGAAGCTTAAACAAAGTCGATTTGCCGGCCCCTGAAGGGCCTACAATTGCAACCGTCTGGCCGGGCTTTACTTCAAAGCTCACGCCCTTCAGCGCGCTACGCTCTCCGTCACTTGGATAAGCGAAGGCGACATTTTTGAATGAAACAAGGCCAGGTGCCTCAAGGGGGAACGAGATCGGGGCAGAAGGGGCGGCGATTTCAGGCACTTCATCAAGAATTTCCGACAAGCGTTGCGTGGCCCCAGCTGCCTTTTGCACATCGCCCCAAACTTCTGCCAAGGCCCCTACGCCAGAGCCTGTCAGTACTGAGAGGATGACAAACTGCGTCAAAGCACCCGGCGTCATAGACCCTGCCAAGACCGAACGGGTGCCCTCCCATAGAACAAAAGAGATGCCACAAAACACGATGGCAATTGCCACTGCCGTCATGATGCTGCGGGCAGCAATCCGTCGACGCGCTGCAGCAAAGCTGATCTCAATTGCTTGGCGAAAGCGGGACCGCGCGTAATCTTCGCGGCCAAAGGCTTGCACAGTTTCGACAGCATCCAAGCTCTCTGACGCTTCTGCTGCTGCTTCCGCAACCCGGTCTTGTGCTGAGGTGGAGAGGGCGCGGACTCGTCGGCCAATGGTGAACAAAGGGACCAAAACCAAGGGGATGATCAGCAAGACCATGAAGGTGAGCTTCAGGCTGGTCACGACCATCATGGATAAGCCACCCGCTAGCATCACCAAATTTCGGATGGCAATCGAGGCCGATGAGCCGACCAATGACTCAATAAGAGTGGCGTCGACGGTCAGGCGCGAGAGTGCTTCACCAATGCGGACGCGCGCAAAATAAGAAGGCGACAGCCCGATCAACCGGTCATAGACGTCGGCACGCAGGTCTGCGACGACCCGCTCGCCCAACTTCGTCACAAAATAAAAGCGCGAGGCTGAAAACACGGCCATGCACAAAGCTACACCCACCAACAACAAAAACCATTGATTGACGGCTTCTGGGGTTGCGGTGGCAAAGCCACGGTCAACCAACGCGCGGGCGGCTACCGGCAGAGCCAAAGTCGCGGCCGCTGCCAGAAGAAGGAAAATAGCTGCCGCTGCCACATCTTTTGGCCGACGTTGGATGTAAGGAATCAAGCGCGTTAGCGGGCGCAGATCAGAGCTGCGGCCTCGCTTAGCGGCGGCATCGGCGGTTAATTCGGCTTGGACGGCTCCGCGACTGGGACGATCCTCAACGACGCGGCTGGCAGGGGTATCGGTCATGCGCAGGGAGTTAGCACGCGCG
>JBEIEG010000333.1:0-2841 GCA_040383035.1 Hyphomonadaceae bacterium
ACAAGTTGGTCAGGACGGGCGGAGCGGATATCGAGATCATTGGCGAGTGTGGTCATGATGTCTTCATAACGGGGCTGAGCGGTTTGGCAAAGAAGGCAAAACACTAAGAACTGGCGACCCAAGCAGGGCTCGAACCTGCGACCGTCCGCTTAGAAGGCGGATGCTCTATCCTGCTGAGCTATTGGGCCTAGTGAGACCAAGGTTCACGGCGGTAAAAGGTGAAGTTGTCGGCGTAAGCACGCAGGATACGCTTAGGCTCTTGCCGATCAATAACCTGAAACGCCAGATTATATTTTTGCGCATAGGCAATCGCCTCATCGCGCGTATCAAAGGTCAAACGCACTTGACCTTGGGTATCAGCCGACGAGGTCCAGCCCATCAAAGGGTCTGAGGAGCGCACGGCGGCGGATTCAAATTCCAGCGTCCAAACATTGTTCTTCGCACGGCCCGACTGCATGGCGTTTTTGGCTGGACGGAAGATTCTTGCAAATGTCATGAAGGCCTCGAAACTAGATGTCTCATCATGAGCGCGTTCGGCAAAAATGTAAAAGCGGGCAATGCACTAAAATAGCACGTCCCGCTTGTCACAAACGACCAAAATGGTCGGGGAGACAGGATTCGAACCTGCGACCCTCTGGTCCCAAACCAGATGCGCTACCAAACTGCGCTACTCCCCGAGAGGCGCGCGTATAGCGCGACCAAGCCGTTTAGGGCAAGCGCTCTAAACAGATTTTACTGAAGTCTCACTTTTTTGCGCGGACTGGCTGAAAAATTCGATGGGTCACACGTTGGCCAGCTGCCAAGCCC
Organism: Hyphomonadaceae bacterium; assembly: GCA_040383035.1. Classification (GTDB taxonomy): domain Bacteria; phylum Pseudomonadota; class Alphaproteobacteria; order Caulobacterales; family Aquidulcibacteraceae; genus Aquidulcibacter. The sequence goes on from JBEIEG010000333.1 coordinate 808, forward strand.
AACCGTCGAGATTCGCCCGCACCAATCTCTAAAACCGCTAAAACCGGACCGTCTGAAGGGATAAGTGCGCGTGACAACGGCTGTGCATTCGCCGCAATATTGGCAATGCGGCCATCGGCGCGAATGAAAATAAGATCGAGCGAAACCAGCGTATTTTCCATCCAGAAAGTTGCCGCTTCTGGCGTTTTGAAATCAAATAACATGCCAGTACCGCGTGGCACCTCCGTCCGCCACATCATTCCGATTTCTCGCGAACGCGGCGTATCTGCCATTTCAACGTTGAATGACCGAACCCCTGCCGGAGTCGCAATCGACAACTTTTCAACCCGCAGCCCACGTTGAGGCCCGTCAATGGCGAAAGCTTGAGCATAGGACGCGGATGGAAGGACGACACATGCCATCAAGGCAAAAAGAATGAAGTGCAGTAGCTTGATCATGCCCTTCCCTAACACGACGCGTTGACGTCCGCCAAGATGGCATCATCGCGACCAAGTCGCCGAAGCTCAACTTGCTTCAGGGTGTTAGGCGCGCACAATTGCTGTGGCGATGGCACCCTTAGCACTGCGTTCAACCCGCGCCCGCAAGACTTCGCCACCATCGACCACATCTATACCGCCGCGGCGCAATGTGGCTACGTGCAAGAAGATATCTTCAGAGTCAGGTCCCTCGCTGGTCAGAATAGCAAAGCCATACCCTTTCGACCGATTAAACCATTTCACAGTGACCGGAACAAATTGATCCACATCTTCAGGCGGTGGCCGAAAGACGGGCCGTAAGCTCAAAATTCCAACAACTTGCAGGCCCCGATCACCCTCTGCGGTCAAAACAGTGATCTCATCACCTTCCTTGGGGATGGCATTCGAATGCTTCCGCAATACGCTCACATGCAATAAAGCATCAATTTCATTGGGGTTTTCGCCATCATGTGCCCTTAGCTGAACAAAGCCAAAGCCTTTGACTGGATCGAACCATTTCACGACGCCCTCTGCCAAAGTACCCAATGGTTCTTTCCCCATGGCCAGGACGGTTTCTAACAATTGGTGTGTCACAACTCTTGATCCCTTCGCTCAAATTGCTACAGCGCGAGCTTCGTTACGCGGGACTTCTAAATTGAACCCTAGGAGAGCCCCCCGCACCCGAGCCCCGCTATTACCATACGGTAAGTAAACACAGGGTTTACGAGAGCGCAAGATGTCCACCCAGAAAATGAAAGCCTGTGATTGCTAACACAAAGGCTTGACCCACAGGCCAAACAAGAGCCCATATCAGGCCGCTTTTGTTCGCATCAAAATTCAAGGAATCCCGAAGAATGGCTGCCAGTGCCGCTCCAAAATCCAGTTTGTTTGATGATCTAGAGCCAGCAGGCGTCTCTGCAGCCACCGCGGGTTATTCCGCGAAAGACATCGAAGTTCTCGAAGGGCTGGAACCTGTTCGAAAGCGGCCCGGCATGTACATAGGCGGCACAGACGCCCGCGCGATGCACCATTTGTTCGCTGAAGTGCTCGACAATTCGATGGACGAAGCTGTTGCCGGTCACGCAACCCGCATTGAAGTGACCTTAGAGGCTGATGGTGCCCTCGCCGTCTCGGATAATGGACGCGGCATTCCAATCGACCCACACCCAAAATATGTCGACAAGTCCGCACTTGAAGTCGTTATGACCGTTCTGCACGCAGGCGGGAAATTCTCGGATAAGGCCTATCAGACCTCAGGCGGCTTGCACGGGGTGGGCGTGTCGGTAGTCAATGCGCTGTCTGATCGGCTCGAAGTGGAAGTGGCTCGCGACAAGCGCCTGTACCGCATGGCGTTTTCACGCGGGATTCCTCAAGGGCCAATCGAACACTTAGGGCCCGTGCATAATCGTCGTGGCACAGTTGTTCGCTTTCACCCGGATCCAGAAATTTTTGGCGAAGGTGCTAGTCTTGACCCAGCCCGCCTATTCCGTATGGCGCGGTCGAAAGCCTATTTGTTCCGTGGCGTAGAGATTCGTTGGAAATGCGCGCCCGAACGTATTCGTCCCGGCGATTCCACGCC
>JBEIEG010000334.1:0-2837 GCA_040383035.1 Hyphomonadaceae bacterium
GAGGCTGAGGTGCTTTAGCTCGTCGCGCACCTGCAATTTCGTCTCCCGCGCGGTCTGGGCGAATTTGTTCCACGGGCATACGGCCAAGCAATCGTCACAGCCATAGATCCGATTGCCCATGGCAGCGCGGAATTCCATCGGGATCGGGCCAGCATGCTCAATCGTAAGGTAAGAAATACAGCGCCGGGCGTCGAGCTGATAAGGCGCGGGGAAAGCTTTGGTCGGGCAAATGTCTAAACATGCGGTGCAAGACCCGCAATGGTCCTTGGCCGGCTCATCAGGTATAAATTCTTGCGCGATCAGGATGCAGCCCAGAAACAACCATGAGCCAAATTCGGTTGATACCAAATTGGTGTGTTTACCCTGCCAACCAAGGCCCGCGCGAGCCGCCAAAGGCTTTTCCATTAGGGGGGCGGTATCGACAAAGACTTTGACTTCCATGCCAGTCTGGCGATGCAAAAGCCCAGCAAAGGCCTTCAGCTGCTTCTTAATTACATCATGATAATCATCGCCGCCTGCATAGACCGAGATATTGGCTTGATCTATGTGTGCCAATTTCTCCAACGGGTCAGACTCTGGGCCATAATTGACGCCCAACATGATGGCAGTCTTTGCGTCTTCCCACATGGCATTCGGATGGGCGCGCCGCTCCAGCGTCTCTTCCATCCAGCCCATGGAGCCATGAAAGCCAGCAGCAACGAAGGCGCGGAGGCGGCTGTCAGCTTCCCACGCCGCGCGCGCATCGGCGAGGCCACAGACGTCAAAGCCATGATCACGCGCGAGCAGCTTAATCGATGCAGCGTCAAGAGGCTGGGAGCTGGACGCGGTCTTGGCCAAAGCGCCCTCCTAAAAGTCCAAATCACCATAGTGCGGTGGGGGAGAAAGGCCTGCCAACAAATCACCCAAGAGGGGCCTGAAAGCTGGGCGCTGTTTCAAGCGTGCATACCAGTCTTTGCCTGCTGGTGCGCTGCTCCAACTGACTGCATCCAAATAGTCCAACACCGAGAAATGCGCAGCCGCCACCATGTCAGCAATCGATAGCTTCTTTCCACCAATCCAGCCTTCTGCTTCAGCGGCTCGGCCAATCTGGTCTAGGGTTTGGCTGGCAGCTAATGTGGCTTGGCGCAAAACCGCCGTATCAGGTGCGCCGCCACGGGCGAGTGCCTTGCGCGCTTTTTCATGCACAACATTTTCGACAATCGGCCCCAAGGTCCGGATCGCTCGGATGGTCAACGCCCGCACCGCTGCGCGCTCCAACGGTCCACCGGGCAATAGGGGCGGGGTGGGCAAAAGGTCCTCCAGATACTCAAAGATCGCCAGTGCTTCAGAGATGGTAGCACCATGGCCCCAAGAATCATCAACCAGCACAGGCGTCACCCCATCAGGCGCAACTGCAAGCAATCCGGGATCTGTTTCAAACGGGGATGCTTCCCGCACATGAAAGACAGCGCGCTTTTCACCCAGCGCCAAGCGCACGGCCCGCGACAGGGGGTCTAGGGTTCTGGCATGAACAAGCAGCATAGAATTTCTTTGTGCGTGACGCTGGCCAAGGTCAATGATGGCACACAGGTTTCAGGACAAACGGGCAGTGTTTTACAAGAAGGAATAGGGATCCATGTCGATACTCACCCGTACACTGCCGGGCACGCGAAACCCGCTTCGCCAAGCGGCCATAAAGGCCGACAGGTCGACCTCCTTGCTCGACTGGATCAAGAACCGCCGCCGTCTCCAACCGCGGATCATGGCCAAAGGTGGTGGTGCTGGGCCCCAAACCTCGACCCCATCAGCTGGAAACAATGCGTCACTGGCTGCTTGAGCTGCGGCATCCACGGCCTCATCTGTTTGGGCCATGATGTGCATCGCCGCCATACGTCCAAAGGGCGGCGCACCGACGGCGGCGCGGCCTAGGCTTTCGGCTTCGATAAAGGCATCGCGGTCGCCCATGACGAGGGCTTGCAATGCTTCATTGTCGGGGTAATGGGTCTGGATTAGGGCGCGCCCGGGTCGATCGGCGCGGCCAGCTCGTCCTGCAACTTGGCTCAACATCTGATAGGTCCGCTCGCCAGCTCTTGGGTCGCCACCCTTCAGACCCAGATCGGCATCGACGACGCCGACGAGGGTCAGATTTGGGAAGTTATGGCCTTTGGCGACGATTTGGGTGCCGATCAGAATGTCGATCTCGCCCTTCTCCATCCGTGCCACCAGCTCCCGAACCGCTTGTGGATTGTGGGCTGTGTCAGAGGAGAAAATCTCAATGCGTGCATCGGGAAAGCGTTCGGTGGTTTCGGCGGCAATGCGCTCGACCCCTGGTCCAACCGAGACCAGCCCATCTTCGGCCCCACAATTCGGGCAGGCATCGGGCTTGCGCATTGAAAAGCCCGTGAGGTGACAGACCAAGCGGTTGGAATATTTATGCTCAACCAGCCAGGATTCAGTATCGGGCGCCTTCATGCGATGGCCGCATTTGCGGCACAAAACCACGGGCGCATAACCGCGACGGTTCAAGAACAACAACACCTGTTCGCGCTGTTCCAAAGTCTCCGCCATCGCCTGCACCAGCACCGGGCTTAACCACTGATCACGCTCAGGCGGAGACTCCTTCAAGTCGATCAGACTGACATCTGGCAAAAGTGCCACGCCAAAGCGGCTAGGCAGAAGGAGGCGCTGATAGCGACCTGCATCGGCGTTGAGGCGGGTTTCCATTGAAGGCGTGGCAGAACCCAAAACGATTGTTGCCTGCTCAAACTTGGCGCGCGCCACCGCCATATCGCGGGCATGATAGCGCAGGCCGTCGTCTTGCTTAAAGCTGCTATCATGTTCTTCATCGACGAGGATCA
>JBEIEG010000335.1:0-2822 GCA_040383035.1 Hyphomonadaceae bacterium
CTTGGCACGGACATGCGCGACACCGGGCTTTTCTGAAAATCGATGCGCCCAGGCTTGCGTGCGCCCTGCCCAACCGAGCCAATATTTCCACAAGTCGCTGATGATCAGGCCCACCAGCATCGCGCTCAAAATCAAGACTCCATCAGCCATCTGGTCCATACCGGGATGGGCAAAGGCCGTCACAGCACCAATAACCGCTGCATCCTCCTGGACAAAAGGCGCAATAAAGGAACTCAGATAGATGAGATGTTCAGACGGGAGCATAGGCAACAAGGAGCAGCCTGTTCATATCTGGTTATAGCCCAAGCTGGCGCGCAGCCAAATCGCGCATGATCTCTTCTGAACCCCCGCCAATCGCATTCACCCGCACTTCTCGGTAAATGCGTTCGATCCGCGAGCCACGCATATAGCTGGCCCCACCCAGAATTTGACTGGCTTCGCGCGCACAAAATTCCAACGTCTCGGTTGCTTGGACCTTTAACAAGCAAAGATCGGCCACCGGCGTCTCGCCTTGGGCGACGCGCCATGCGCATTGATCCAGCCAAGCCGTTGAGGTCGCGATCTTTTGCACCATTTGCGCCACTTTGTGCCGCACAACTTGGTGATCGGCCAGACGCTTGCCGAAAGTCTTGCGCTGGCGGGCCCAAATGACGGCATCTTCGACGCAGGCGCGGGCAGCACTTAAAGCACCCGATGCCATGCCCAATCGCTCACCATTAAAATTGGCCATGATGCCATAGAAGCCACCATTCTCCGGCCCGATCAGATTTTCGGCTGGCACCTGCACATCTTCAAAGAAGATTTCAGCCGTGTCAGAGGCCCACCAGCCCTGCTTTTTCAAGAGGTTGCGGGTGACGCCTTTTGCGTTCGCATCAATCAGTAGCAAACTAATCCCGCCTGCTCCTGGTCCACCAGTGCGCACGGCTGTCGTGAGCCAATGGGACGTGCAGCCGCCCGTAATGTAAAGCTTTGAGCCATTAACCCTGAACACATCGCCATCTCTGACGGCGCGGGTCTGCAGATTAGCGACGTCAGAGCCTGCGTCGGGCTCGGTGATCGCCAAGCTGATTTGCTGGCGACCTGCCAAGACCTCAGGGGCGACGCTCGTCTTCATCGCATCACTGCCTGCAGCTAGAACTGGGGGCAGGCCAATACCGTGAATCATAAGGGCGGCAGTAATACCGCCAGCTCCAATGCGGCCTAGTTCCTCGCTGGTGACGATGCCATGATGCCAGTCATAGTCGGGGCCACGTCCTGTGCCGCCATACTCGATCGGATAGCCCGCGCCCAAGAGACCAAAAGCCCCTGCCCGCAAAAACAGGTCGCGCGGTATGGCCCCCGCCTCATCCCATTGGTCGACATAGGGCATGATTTCCCGGTCGATGAAGCGACGCAACTGGGTACGCCACAAATTATGGCTTTCGCCCATAAACGGGGATTTGGGGCGGAGTGAGTCGAAATCGAGTGAGTCAGGCATAGCCAAATCTAAGCAGGGTTTCCCCGTCCTGACCAGTGGTCAAAACGGGGAGCATGCCTAAATCTAATCGTCGTCTTCTTGGGTGACTTGATAAACAAGGGACTGACCGCGCCTTACGACAGAGATATAATCGCCAACGAACAGGCGGTGATCAGCGAGATGGTCGAACGCATCATCAGGACCCTCGTCTTTTTCATCATAATGAACGCGCCAACGCCCGCCCTGATGGCTCAACCAACCATCCGCATTGTCTTCTGGATTAGGGGAAAACCGGGTGACCGTGCATTGGGCGCGATGGGCTTTCCACGCTTCTACGTCTAAGTGTCCATCTTTGCGCAAGGGGGCAACGACCACATAGCCATGTCGATTGTCGCCGGTGGGGTAGCCTGCCTCTGGATTACGAGCGAGGCGCAAAGTCATACGTGTGAGACCAGACATGGAGGTTCCTTTCAGAAAAATGGTTGGGTTGCTCTAATGACAAAGCATCAAGGAAGGTGTGGTGACTGTCTTCAGCAGCGTGCGGGTGACGCCACCGAATACGAATTCCCGCGCGCGGCTGTGCCCATAGGCCCCGGCGACCAGGAGCCCGGCACCATGTGCGGTGCAGGCTTTGAGGATTTCAGAGGCCGTGTCTTTCGAAGCGTCCATCGTTTCGATGTGGGCTTTGATGTCTTGCCGACCAAGCCAATCCTGTAAACGGGCGGGATCGCTCAGCTCCTTACCTTCATCTTCCAGCGCACCAACTGATTGAATGATCACAACTTTGCCAGCCTTGCGCAGAAGCGGCAGAGCGGCTTTTGCGGCGCGCCCCGCCTCGACGCTGCCATCCCAAGCAATTAAAGCTGTCCCGGTGAGCATGCTGATCGGCGTCCGGGGAATGAAGATAGGCGCGTGGGCATCCATCAGCAGCGCTTCAAAAACCGGCGAGATCGAGGTCTTGCCGCGCACGGTCTCGCACCCAAACATAACGATGTCGCTTAGGGCCGCACGGCGTGCCAAGAGGCGATCTTGCAAACCGATCAGTCTCTCAACCGTCAACCCGCCTCTACCGCCAGCCAAGGCGTCCACCCGGGCCTGAACGTCCGCCCAAGCTTGCTCATTCCCATCACGCGCGGATTGGATCAGGCTGGCGGAAGTGGAGGCAAAGGACCCATCTGCTGACCAAGCCATCAGTTCTGTTGGATCCATTTGCGCGTAAACGCTCGCGACCACACCATCTACCAACTCCGCCAAGGCCAAGCCTTGCTGCAAGAGCGCTACGTCAGTATCGTCACCACGTAAGGGTACTAGGACTTCAGCCTTCGTTTTGGATTGAGTCATTTTAGTTCCTCCAGCGTCTTAAACC
>JBEIEG010000336.1:0-2813 GCA_040383035.1 Hyphomonadaceae bacterium
ACTCGACGAGGCGACGAACCTCTTTGTCAATGGTTTGCGCGGTGGCTTCCGACACATTCTGGGTGCGTGAGACCGAATGGCCCAAGAACACTTCTTCTTGGTTTTCGCCGTAAGCAACGGTACCCAATTCGTCGGAGAAGCCCCAACGGGTCACCATGGCACGGGCCAAACGGGTTGCCTGTTCGATGTCGGACGAGGCACCAGAGGTGATGGCATCCTTGCCGAAGATCAGCTCCTCGGCGACACGACCGCCCATCATGACGGCCAAGCGGCTCATCATTTGGCGATAGCTGAAGGACAATTTGTCCCGCTCTGGCAATTGCATCACCATGCCCAAGGCGCGGCCACGTGGAATGATGGTGGCTTTGTGCACTGGGTCCGTGTGGGGAACGGTCAAAGCTACCAAGGCATGGCCACCTTCATGATAGGCGGTCAGGCTCTTTTCTTCGATCGTCATCGCCATGGTCTTGCGCTCAACGCCCATCAGGATTTTGTCCTTGGCGTCTTCGAACTCTTGCATGGTGACCAAGCGGCGACCACGACGGGCAGCCAACAGGGCCGCTTCATTGACCAGGTTCATCAAGTCAGCACCCGAGAAGCCAGGGCAGCCACGGGCGATGGTCTTTGCGTCGACGTCTGACGACAAAGGCACATTGCGCATATGAACTTTCAAGACCTTCTCGCGGCCCGAGATATCTGGCAGGCCAACGGTGACCTGACGGTCAAAACGGCCGGGACGCAGCAAGGCAGGGTCCAAAACGTCTGGACGGTTGGTCGCGGCGATGATGATGATGCCTTCATTGGCTTCAAAACCATCCATTTCGACCAAAAGCTGGTTCAAGGTTTGCTCACGCTCATCATTGCCGCCGCCGAGACCGGCACCACGGTGACGACCGACGGCGTCGATTTCGTCGATGAAGATGATGCAAGGCGCATTCTTCTTGGCTTGCTCAAACATGTCGCGCACCCGGCTCGCGCCGACGCCGACGAACATTTCAACAAAGTCCGAACCAGAAATCGTAAAGAAGGGCACATTGGCTTCGCCAGCAACCGCACGCGCGGTCAAAGTCTTACCCGTACCTGGTGGGCCGACCAACAGCGCGCCTTTAGGGATCTTTCCGCCCAAGCGCTGAAACTTCGAAGGGTCCTTCAAGAAGTCGACGACTTCTTGCAATTCTTCGCGGGCCTCATCAATGCCAGCGACGTCTTCGAAGGTCACTTTGTTCTTATTCTCGGTCAGCAGTTTCGCCTTGGACTTGCCAAAGCCCATCGCACCGCCTTTACCGCCACCGCCAGACATCTGGCGCATCAAGAAGAACCAAAGGCCGACCATGATCAGCAACGGCAACAGGTTCGCGATCAGCGCGGTCAAGAAATTGGCCCGCGGCACCTCTTCAATGCGAATTTCGGCATTGGCTTTTTCCAAGCGCGCCAAAAGGTCAGTCGCAGGCGTCGGGACCACAGCAACAAAGGCCTTGTCATCTTGCATGCGGCCACGCGCTTGGGGACCAGTGATCGTGACTTCCTTCACGCGCCCGTTGTCCACTTCGGTCAACAGGGTCGAATAAGGCATCGTTGTCATCGAGGCCGACGGGGACGGACGGTTCATTAAGGTGAACACTGTCACCAGTGCCAAAGCCAAAAATCCCCAGATTGCAAGATCGCGCAGCTTCATCATTATCTCTTTCTGAAATCACCACCCTTTATGAGAAGTGATTAATCACCCTGCCGCATTGTTTTGTGGCGGACTAGACTAACATAGTCGTTCAATCCAATCATGTAAGCCCATCTTCTGCTCGAATTCGATTTTATTGGGTTACAAATTCGTGTGGTTGACGTGAAATGCCCAAAAGTCGCGCGTACTGGCTCTGGCGTGTTGGGCTTTGGACGGCCAGTTGTCCGCGTCGAGCCGGGGCGAGCTCAAAGAAAAACCTGTCACCCTTTCGTGCAACCCTTACCCCGCCAAGGGTTCTGGGCTGAGCTGGGTTTGCCATAAGACCGTCTACCAATCGGCCCAGTTTTTCGGCCTCCGGCGCTCGGTCAGTCTGCGTGAGGCTATAGATCAGCCAGCCTAAGGCCCGCTCAATTACGACTGGTTCTCCTTCGCTAAGCGAGGTCGCATTTAGTTGCCAGCCTGCTTCCACCGGGGTCAGTTTGCACCGCGTCAATAGGTCCCACGTGGCATGTTCTTGCGCCGATCTCAACGCATCAGCTATGGCCGCAAGGCGAACAATGCGCTCAAGGTCTACCCCTTGCGCGGCCATCTCTTGCACCAGCTTACGCGTCCGAATGCGGGCAAAATCTAGATTCTGATTGCTTTCATCTTCCAGCCAATCTTGACCTTCATGCATAAGCCAAGCGCGCAAATCGGCTCGCTTTAGCCCCAAAAGGGGTCGTCCCAGCAGATTTGGGGCCTCAATCTCGGCAAAGGGATTGATCGCCACTTCTGCCATACCGGCTAAACCGTCTAAGCCGGATTGTCGCGCCAAGCGCCAGCAAACAGTCTCAACTTGATCGTCCCAGGTGTGGCCAACGAGGATCATTTTGGCCCTTACGCGTCGTGCCACAGACGCTAAAGCCTGATAGCGCGCTTGTCGTGCCCAAGCCTGCAGCCCACCATGTGCGGGCCGATCATCCAACCGAACGACCTGTCCAAAAAGGCCAAGCGCTTGTGCCCAAGCAATGGCTTGGGCCGAATCGGCAGCCGAATTTGGGCGCAGTCCGTGATCAATTGAAGCGACATAGAGCGGCGCGCCAGTAATCTTCGCCCATTGGCTGGCCATCCGGCACAAAGCCATACTGTCACCACCGCC
>JBEIEG010000337.1:0-2782 GCA_040383035.1 Hyphomonadaceae bacterium
CGAAAGCTCTCTGGCCAAAGCGAGATCGCCCGTGCGATGGACGAGATCAGCCAATGTAATGATAAACCTCGGGGTGCCGTCGGCGGTATTATATTGCACGCCATCGGGCCGCGCCCGATTTGGAATGCGGCCATAGGTTTTAGATTTGGGGTCGGTGTCCCGCAGGGCGGCAAAACTGCGGAACACATCGGCAGCGACGTCATATTGGCCGGTGACAAACAAGGTTCCGGTGATGGAGATAAAGGTATCGCGGCCCCAATAATCATTGAACCACGGCAGGCCCGCATAAATGCCGGTGCCCATCTGCTTCATCACCAATTGATCAGCCGTCAAGCGCATCCATAACAGCGCTTTGGTGCGATCCGGGTCGCCAGCGTCTAAGGCCCTAGAGCCCGAGACGAGTGCCTCCATCCGGGCCATACGCGCGCGGGTCAGGCTTTGATGATGGCGGCGAAGCTGGCTCAAAACTCGGCGCACGTCGGCCTTAGTTGCACCTAGGAGGATGAAAAAGCCTTTTCCACCGCCTTCAATAGGGGCGAGCAAGAGCCAAGAGTTTGGCGCTTCCTTAGGGCGATGCCAAACGCCTTCTGCCCCAACCTCCCCAAGGCTCAGCAAATCACCTGTAAACTCAAATCCGATAGGTCCCGACAGGGTGGTCTCAACGTCCACCATCAGGGCCGTAAGTCCGTCAAACAGCCGAAGCGTTTCTTTGACCACGCCATAATCGCGGGTGATCGCATGTGGGCTAACCACCGCTTTCGCGCTAGCACGCAGGAGCGGCTTGCTATCCAAAATCAGGCGATAATCTTGGAAAATCCGCTTGGTGGCGACGTTCCAGCCAAAGAACCAATCGTCTGCCTTGTCCTGATGCGTGCGGCCATAGAAATAGGCGGAGGCCTTGTCGGTAAAGCTATATTGCCGGTTTTCCTCTGGCGTCACCACCATGGCGAGACTGTCGAGGACGGGGAAGGTTTGGGCGGCCTTTGATGTCGCCTGTGCGCCCTTGGGCAGAACGCTCAGCGCCCCTGTAGAAGCAGCAGCCACCAGCAAAGAACGTCTGCGCATGAATAATCCCCAATCCAAAATAGAGGCTGCAGCCTAATCAAGGTGTAAAACACTTGCTAGACTCTCCCATAGGCGTTAACAGCTACCGCCTTCCAAGGCCCTCCCAGCGTGCTATCCGCTCGGGAGGGCTTTTTGCGACTGGCACCCTGAAACTTAACTGAGCCTTGAACGGACGCCCCCATGCCTAAACGCACAGACCTGAAATCCATTTTGATCATCGGGGCAGGCCCCATTGTGATCGGGCAGGCCTGTGAATTTGACTATTCGGGCGTGCAAGCTTGTAAGGCGCTGAAGGAAGAGGGCTACCGGGTCATTCTGGTCAATTCCAACCCAGCCACCATCATGACCGACCCCGATCTGGCCGACGCCACCTATGTGGAGCCAATCACGCCGGAAGTGGTTGAGCTGATCATCGCCAAAGAGCGTCCCGACGCGGTTCTGCCGACCATGGGCGGACAGACGGCACTGAACTGTGCGCTGACGTTGGAAAAGACCGGGGTATTAGCGAAATATAATGTTGAGATGATTGGCGCGAAGGCTGATGTCATCGAAAAGGCCGAAGACCGCCTGAAATTCCGCGACGCGATGGATAAGATCGGGCTGGAAAGCCCCAAGTCCAAGATGGCCCACACCGTTGAAGAAGCCATGCTCGCCCTGCCCTTCGTGGGCCTGCCTGCCATCATCCGCCCCAGCTTCACCTTGGGCGGCACTGGCGGCGGCATTGCGTATAATGTCGACGAATTTAAGCGCATTTGCGCCAGCGGCATTGCGGCAAGCCCTGTGGGCGAAGTGCTCGTCGAAGAAAGCGTTCTGGGCTGGAAAGAATATGAGATGGAAGTGGTTCGCGACAAAGCGGACAATTGCATCATCATTTGCTCCATCGAAAACATCGACCCAATGGGCGTTCATACGGGCGACTCCATCACTGTCGCCCCAGCACTGACCCTGACCGACAAAGAATATCAGCGCATGCGCGATGCCTCGATTGCCGTCTTGCGTGAAATCGGGGTTGAGACGGGTGGCTCCAACGTGCAATTTGCTGTCAATCCTGCCGATGGCCGGATGACAGTGATTGAAATGAACCCGCGCGTGTCGCGCTCATCCGCCTTGGCGTCCAAAGCAACGGGTTTCCCCATCGCGAAGGTCGCAGCCAAGCTCGCCATCGGCTACACTTTGGACGAAATTGCCAACGACATCACAGGCGGCGCAACGCCTGCCTCGTTTGAGCCCTCGATTGACTATATCGTCACCAAAATCCCCCGCTTCGCGTTTGAGAAGTACAAGGGTGCGGACACGACTTTGACCACATCGATGAAGTCGGTGGGCGAGGCCATGGCAATTGGGCGAACGTTCCAGGAAAGCTTCCAAAAGGCCTTGCGCTCGTTGGAAACCGGCCTCGACGGCTTTGATCCCTTCCTTGAAATTGGGAATGACAGAGAAGCGCTGCATCAAGCGCTGACCATCCCCACACCCACCCGCATTCTGGTAGTCGGCCAAGCCTTGCGCATGGGTATGAGCGTCGAAGAAGTCCATGCGGCCAGCAAGATTGACCCTGGGTTCTTAGATCAATTCGCGGAATTGATCGCGACCGAAAAGAAGCTTGAAACCACCGGCCTGCCGCAGTCCACTGCTGACTGGCGCTTTGTGAAGGCGCAAGGCTTTTACGATAAGCGCTTGGACAAGATCGCCGGTAAGAGCGAGCTTGAAGTGCGGGCCG
>JBEIEG010000338.1:0-2777 GCA_040383035.1 Hyphomonadaceae bacterium
ACTGCCTACAGACACGGCAACAAAGGGCTGCGACATTGGTATAGAGCTAAATTCGCGTGGACGGGTTGCCCATGCCACATAGGAGATGGTGATTGCCAAGGCTGCGGGCAATAACCACCACACGATTTTAGCGGCAGCAAGCCCTGCAGCACAAGCCCAAAGAATACCAAGGCCAAGTCCAAAAAGGACGGCGACTAAGGAACGATCTGGCCGTTGCGTCATTTTTGGCCGCTTGGTTGGCCGAGGGCGCGAAAATTCGATCACGCAAGCCCCGGCACACGTCGCTGTCCCCATCACCAAGATGGTCAGCGCGGCGACAGGCCAAGCCCAAGCGACGAGGGCGGCAACCAAGAAGAGCTCGATAATCGCCGGACCGCTGGCGGCCAGAACCTTGCCTTGTAAAATGATTTTAGGATCCAGCGGGCTTGCCTGTAATAAGTCGCGGGCCTCTTCGACAGAGGCGGTCAGCCATGCGAGACTGGAAGTTAACATGGTCACGTTGAACACGGTGATTGCGGCGAACACTGCTCCCATAACGGGTGCCATCTCGCTTTGTTGCTCTGGGTTGGCCATCGCGTTCCACACAAAGCCCAGAAAGGGCACCATGGTGAATAGAGGCACAATCAGCTGACTGACAAACAACGGGTCACGGGTTAGGCTAAGCCATTCCTTGTGAAACACCATAACAAGGGCTGGACGACGGAATTGTCGGGCATGCGCCTTGCGCGCCTTATGTGGAGCGTGGTCATTCTGGCCATTGAGGAATGCGACATCTTGATCGTAGCGCTTGCCCGCAAAGTGCAGGACTGCAGCAGAGACCACTGCCCCCGCGACCGGGAAAACAAGCGCACCCAGCCAATCACCCAAAATCGTGCCGCCTAACCAGCTTAGGTTTGAGGTCAGCGCGACAACCCAATCGTGAAGCAGAACGAGACTGGCATTTGGATCGTCTTCTCTGGCCACTAACTGACCAAGACTGCCCGAGCTAGACACCATTTGATAGCCAAAAAGGCCAACCAGAACGCCAACAGCGCCCAGGGTGATGATTGCCCGGCGGCCATTGCGTAGGCCAAACCACAACAAGGCTTGTCGTGCGATCATGTAGGTGAGGGCGGCATCGAGAATCGCGAATCCGGCAACTACGACGTAGATGGAAGCAAACATCGGTGAGATCATCACAATGGATGCGCCAAAAAAGATTGTTGCAAACCCTGCATAAATACAAAAGCCGCGCCAAGCTGATGAAATCAGACGCGCGGCTACAAAGCGGTGCGGTGGAATAGGCGAGGAGAGCAGGAGGTCTAAATCCCCCTTCTCCGTGATCGTCATAAACGACCCCATCATATTCATCGAAATGCCAGAGATCATCAAAGTAAGGATGATCGCTCCTGCAAGTGAGCTAATCTGTTTGTAATCGCCAGCCGCGGCCTCAAAGGCTTTTGCGATCCCATAACCCATGGTGAAGCTGAGAAAGGCCACAAATAGGATCGTAAAAACCGGCTTCAGCCAACTCGGCATTTTTTTGCCAAGTCTACCGAGCCGCCACGACAGACGAATTTGATGGCGGGCAAGCCAAAGGATGCTGCCGGGCACAAAGAGGCGATCGAGCATCATGCTGGGCTTCCCACCGAGGCGTCATCCACCAACTGAATGAAGATGTCTTCCAAACTGCCATCGGTTTGCCCAGCTTGGGCGCGCAAGTCTGTCAAAGAACCATCCGCTAATAAGCGACCCCGGTGGAAAATACCAACTCGTTCAGCCAAACGCTCGGCGATCTCCATCACATGGGTTGTCAGAACAATTGTCGCGCCTTCTTTGGTCTTTTCCACCAAGAGCTCTTTGACCTGCCGGGCAACCGCTGCATCAAGGCCGGAAAATGGCTCGTCGAGTAACAAAAGCTTCGGATCATGCAACAGGGCACCGGCTAAGGCTGTTTTTTGCTTCATGCCGCGCGAAAAGGTTTCACACCGCTTGTCGCGTTCTTCCCATAGGTCCATCCAACGCAGTAATTCCTCCGCGCGTTTTTCCGCCACACTGCCTTCAACCGACCAGAGGCCTGCGATAAACTCCAGATACTCAAGTGGGGTGAGCTTGTCATAGAGCAAAGGCTCATCTGGGAGCCAGGCGGTGATGGATTTAACGGCCTTTGGGTCCTTGGACACATCATGACCAAAGACGGAGATACTGCCTTCATCGGCCTGAAGCAGCCCGGCAATCATCCGCATTGTCGTGGTCTTACCAGCCCCATTGGCACCCAAAAGACCGTAGAATGAACCCGGTGCCAGCGTCAGATTAAAGTCCAACACAGCTGTCTTGGCACCAAATCGTTTCGTTAACGATTTGATCTCGAGGGCGGGTAGGGGATGGGGTCTCATAGTCGGTCCTGTTCGTCAAACACCTGATCCAACGCTCAAGGTTCGAAGACAGGTACACGCTTCTAGCTGAATGGGTGTTTCAAACCCGTGAATCATCCCCGTGACTTCTGATGGGAAATGCAGCCGGAAATGCGGGGTTTGGCTGGGTAAGGTCAGCTAACGATAATCCGCTACACCTTGCGGCGCTGGTATGGTGGTCATTTTGTCCCATAACATATATTATGCGAATTTATGATGTACGCGCAAAGCGATAATGTCACCCTTTAGCAAAGTAGATGTGTCACCCTCTCATTTTGAGATAGATGTGGATGGGTGCCATGGGATTGGTGGTTATGAGCAAGCGCGAACTTGGTCGATTGGAGATTGTAGCGCGATTGACGCGTGGCCAGATAGGCATTGATC
>JBEIEG010000339.1:0-2770 GCA_040383035.1 Hyphomonadaceae bacterium
GCCAAGCCCGGCACCACGCTCTCGCTCAAGGTGGATGCCACTTGGCTGGAATGTGCTGATGTCTGTATCCCGGGCGAAGGCAGTGTGGCGATCACTTTGCCCGTTGAAGCCGCCAAGCGCGACAGTGGCGACGCCTCAGCTATCCAAGCGGCACTCGCCGACCAACCCAAGCCTTTGCCCGGCAAGGCGCATCTGACAGATTTGGGCGCTGGTGGCTTGCAATTGGTGGTCACGGGCGTGCCCGCAGATGGCAAAGCCTATTTCTTCCCTTATGAGCTTAAGCTCGGTGCGCTCGTGGATTTTGCGGCTCCGCAAGAATTTGTGCGTGGCAAGGATGGCTTTGGCCTGAACCTTGTGAAGTCCAAATCCTTGCCCGACCCCTTTGTTGGCCCGTTTGAGGGCGTTTTGGTGATTGGTGAGGGCAGAAATGCCAAAGCCTTTAGCCTTAAGGCTGAGCTGATCGCAGCAGCCCCTATGGTAGATACGGCGGGGCCGAAGGGGGCGGGCGGTGCCGAGGTTGGACTGTTACAGGCCCTATTCTTCGCCTTTCTAGGCGGCCTGATTTTGAACCTGATGCCCTGTGTTTTTCCGATCCTATCCATGAAGGCCTTGGGCCTACTGGAAGCCTCACATGGCGATAAGGCAGAAGCGCGCACCCACGGCCTGTGGTACGGCTTTGGCGTGCTCGCGAGTTTCCTTGGGCTGGCAGGTCTGCTGATTGGCCTGAAGGCCGCTGGCATGGCGGTTGGCTGGGGCTTTCAACTGCAATCGCCCGCCATCATTGTCGGCCTTGCGGTTTTGATGGTTCTGATCGGGTTCAACTTGTTGGGCTTTTATGAGATTGGCACCTCGCTGCAAGGCGCAGGTACAGGCCTTGCCAGCAAGAGTGGGCATGCAGGCTCGTTCTTTACAGGCGTTTTGGCTGTCGTGGTCGCTGCACCTTGCACTGCGCCCTTCATGGGTGTGGCCTTAGGTTTTGCCGCTACTCAGCCTGCAATTGGGGCTTTGAGTGTGTTTGCAGCCTTGGGGCTGGGCTTTGCAGCACCCTTTGTCGCGCTGACCTTCATGCCGGGTCTTATGCGGGCTCTGCCACGGCCTGGAGCTTGGATGAGCCGTCTACGGGAAGCCTTGTCTTTCCCCATGTTTGCCACCGCCATCTGGCTGATCTGGGTCAGCAGCGCCCAAGTGGGTCAAGCGGGCGTCTTGGCAGCTTTGGGCGGTGTCTTGGCGGCTGGCCTTGCCGTATGGATTTGGCGGACTTGGCCGGGGCACAAGGGGCGCGCCATCGCCCTGATGATCTTAGTCGCAGGCCTTGTTGGCGCTGGCACCTATGTCACCCAAGCTCCCGCTAAGACCACGGACGCCGCCACCGCCAGCTTTGGTGGTGAGCCTTGGACCCCTGCCCGTGTCGAAGCTCTGCAACGGGAAGGCAAAACCGTCTTCGTCAATTTCACAGCCGACTGGTGTGTGACCTGTAAGGTCAATGAAGTCACCGTCTTTGCGGATCCTGCGGTACGCGAGACTCTAAATGGCGACAAGGCCGTATATCTGGTAGCAGACTGGACCAGTCGCGATGATGTGATCGCCCAAGCGCTGGCAAGCCACGGACGCGTGGGTGTACCCCTATATCTCGTCTATAAGCCCGGCGTGGCAGAACCCCAAATCCTGCCGCAGTTACTAAGCCCTGAGATCGTCAAAACCGCGCTGAAATAGGAGGAGTGCCGATGAGAATTGTTTGGCTGACAGCCGCACTTGCTTTGGCGAGCTTCACTTGGGTCGAGACGCGCGCTGGCGGCATCTATTCCCCGGGCGAGCCCAACTCTCACCCAAAGACCAAGGGTGTCCCCCCTGTACCAGGTGCCATGGCCCCTAGCATTTCAATGCAGGACACGACTGGGCGTAAGTTTAACCTAAGCGCCTATCGCGGCAAAATCGTCGTGCTCGAATGGACGAATTTTGAATGCCCCTATGTTGCCCGTCACTATAGCAGCGGTTCGATGCAAGCGGTGCAAGCCTCAGCCCTTAAAGACGGCGTCGTATGGCTGACGATCTTCTCTTCAGCACCCGGCAAGCAAGGCTATCAGGATAGCCGCGGCGCGGATTATTTCACGGCCGAAAAAGGATCAAAACCCACCGCCAAAGTGCTGGACCCAACTGGCGTGGTCGGCAAGGCGTTTGGTGCCCGGACAACACCGCATATGTTTGTGATCGATGAAACAGGCCGCATTGCCTATGCCGGCGCGATAGATGATCAACCCCGCGCCGTCCTGCCAGCCGGGGCTGTCCCCCGAAATTATGTGCGCGAAGCCGTCACAGCCGTCAAAAGCAAACAAGCCCCCGCCATTCGCGCGACGTCGGCTTATGGCTGCTCGATCAAATACGCAGGTAATTAGTCCTCGGCTTCGGCCAAGCGACGGGCGGTGTCATCGGCGATCAAGGCTTGGATCATCTCATCCAAGCCGCTGCCTTCAAGCAGCGTATCCAGCTTATAGAGCGTCAGATTGATCCGGTGATCAGTAACGCGGCCTTGCGGGAAGTTATAGGTACGGATGCGCTCTGACCGATCGCCCGAGCCCACTTGGGACTGGCGGCTAGCTGAACGTTCAGCGGCTAGAGCAGAACGCTGCTGCTCATAAAGACGGGCTTTTAGCGTGCGCATCGCGATGGCGCGGTTTTGGTGCTGTGACTTTTCCGACGAGGTCACAACGATGCCGCTGGGGATGTGCGTCAAACGGACGGCAGAATCGGTTTTGTTGACGTGCTGACCACC
>JBEIEG010000340.1:0-2765 GCA_040383035.1 Hyphomonadaceae bacterium
GGTCAAGCGGGCGCGACAGAGACCTGACGCGCCCCCCGGTCTGGATTATTTCTTTGCCCCGAACAGGCCACCCAAAGCATTCTTGGCCATGTCGGTCAGGTCATTGACAGGATTGCCATCACCGTCCTTGTCGAGGCTGGCTACCATGCTCGACAGCGGGGTGTCTTTCAGCTTGCCCAGCATGTCGCCGACGAAGGTTTGTGCTGCACCTGTCAGTTCCGCCGCTTTAGCGCCGAGGCTGGTGGATAGGCCTGCGGCGACGCCTTGCACTTGCTCAAGCGGCAGGCCGGTCTTTTCCGCGATGATCTGGGCGGACCCCATGATGTCGCCGCCGCTTTCTTTAGCATGGGCCAAGAGGTCAGCAGCCAAGGTTTGCGCGCGCTCGGCTTCAAGGCCGACTTTGTCGCCGAGGGTTTTGAGGAAGTCGGCACCGCCGACTTTGGTGAGTAATTCTTGAACATTAAACGACATCTGGCTTCTCCTCAAAGTGAAAGCCCCATTAGTTTACGGGCAAAACCGCCTTAAGGCCATGGCACGACGGGTTGATGACACAGGCAGAACTTTGCGCAAATGACCCCTTACTTGTGGGCATCCACATAAGCTTTGAGGACTTGCTGCATTTTCTTGATATGACCCTTGCCACCACTTTGCGCGACGAAGAAGTCGTAGACCTCCGCTTGCAAGCGCAAATGGACGGATTTGCGGCTTTGAGGTTCTACGAGGACGGCATCTGCCCAGAAGTCAGGGCCCAAGGAGGGGCCAATTGGGGCATCTTTGCGCGTACGGGTCTCGCCGCGATCACGCTTGGCTCGCGCTTCTTCGAGAGACATGCGCACGATAGAGTTCACGCTCATCTGTTCCACCTTTCCAAGCGCTGATCAGGCGCACCGAACTCCCTCTTCGGGTATGGACGACGACAAAACAATCATCGTCAACCATGCCAATCGAGCGAAAGCGTCGCTCACCATAGTCGTGTCTGCGATCCTCCGCTGACAGGACAAAAGTCTCGAAGATTAGCAGGGCATCTTCAAAGTCCACGCCGTGCTTCAGGATATTCGCGTTGTTCTTCTCATCATTCCATTCAAATTCCATAGGCGTAACCGTGAAAGCCAGTCTCTTCGCCAAGATAGCGAAGGGACCTTAGTGTGGCCGCACAGTGGGTTACGCTGGCCCATCGGCTTGGCCATTGCCTGACGGGTTACAGAACTTGTATATCGAGATAAGTGAATACACGTTTTGTGTACACAAATCAACCCTCGTCTTACCCCGCGCCGCCGACCGTCAAGCCGCCAATGCGTAAGGTCGGTTGGCCGACGCCGACGGGCACAGACTGTCCGGCTTTGCCACAGGTGCCGACGCCCTTGTCGAGTTCTGCATCATTGCCAATCATGGAGATTTTGGTGAGTGAGGTTGGGCCATCGCCAATCAGGCTGGCACCTTTGACGGGGGCAATGATCTTCCCATTCTCAACCAGATAAGCCTCAGTGCATTGGAACACGAATTTGCCAGACGTGATATCGACCGAGCCACCGCCGAAATTGGTTGCATAGATACCGCGCTTCAAGCTGGCGACAATTTCAGCAGGGTCCATCGAGCCTGATTCCATCGTCGTATTGGTCATGCGGGGCATGGGGCTATGCGCATAGCTTTCGCGCCGACCGTTGCCGGTTGGGGCAACACCCATGAGGCGCGCATTCATCCGGTCTTGCAGATAGCCGACCAGAATCCCATCCTCGATCAAGACGGTACGTTGGGTCGGTGTGCCTTCATCATCAATGGTCAAAGAACCGCGGCGATCAGCCAAAGTACCGTCATCGACAACGGTGACGCCGGGTGAGGCGACGCGCTGGCCAATCATCCCGGCAAAGGCCGAGGTGCCCTTGCGGTTAAAGTCACCCTCAAGGCCATGACCAACGGCTTCATGCAACAAAATGCCGGGCCAGCCAGGCCCCAACACCACATCCATTTCGCCAGCAGGGGCGGGTATGGCGTCTAGATTGACCAGAGCGACGCGCAGCGCTTCATCGGCGAGGGCCTTTAAATGACCTTCTTCGATCCATTGTGCATAATCGGCCCGCCCACCAGCGCCTGCGGACCCACTCTCACGCCGACCATCTTTTTCGGCGGTAACAGAGACATTGACCCGCACCAAAGGCCGGGTATCGGTGCGCACATCGCCATCAAGGCGCACAATCGCGATTTCCTTGCGCGATGCCGCCAGCGACACGGAAACTTGAACAACCCGTGAGTCTTTGGCCCGGACATAGGCGTCAATCTCGCCCAAGGTCGCAATTTTGGCTTCAAAACTGGGCGCAGACAGTGGGTCGCTGTCACTGTAAAGTTTCGCATTGGTGCGGGCAGGGGCTTCCGCCAAGCTCCCTGAATGGCCGCGCTTGGCGATGCTGGCTGCTGCTGCTGCGCGCTTCAGCGAGGCTTGTGACAGCTCATTGGCATGGGCATAGCCGGCGGCTTCCCCGGCAACGACACGCAGACCAAAGCCCTCATCAGAATCATAAGATGCTGATTTTAAACGCCCATCATCCCAGACAAAGCTTTCGCCGCGAGCGCGCTCTAAGAACAATTCCCCATCATCGGCCTGATAAAGTGCCTCTTTGAGTACCGCTTCAGAGCCTGCCGCCAAGGCCAATTCGGAAAGGGGCGCGAGGGTTTGTTCGGTCATCTGCTCAGTCATGGGTGTTCCTTCCAACATGGACGCAGACTTAAGCAGTGTTGGCGGCAATGCAAATGAGGGATACAGCCAGCCA
>JBEIEG010000341.1:0-2742 GCA_040383035.1 Hyphomonadaceae bacterium
CTGCAGGTCGGGCGTTTGCGCTGCCTGAAAGCCCGAGGGCAGTGATAAGCATTGATTGGGTCTTGAGATTTTCTTGAAACGGGCAAAGTCGAGCGGGAATTCTTTAATCATACGGGCTTCCTCAAGGGGCCAAAATTTTATCGCAGGGTGGGGTGACTAGAGGCGAATGACAAGGCCTTCTTTCGCCGAAACATCATTATCCAACAGCCGCTTCCACGCCGATTGCGCGGCATCGAACCCCTCGCTCTCCACCACGTCGAGCCAAGCCCGCGATTCATGGGCAAACCTGTTAAACGCTGCATCAGCCGCGCGGTTAAACTCCGCCCCACCCCAAGCGGCACTCAATCGGGCCATGTGGGTTGGCGCAAAGAAGAATTGTGGCTTGGGGCCCGGAAGAGCGGCTGGCGAAGCGTTGCGCTCTGCATCCCAGTGTGCGCCACCGACGATGATGGACTGCTTCAATAGGTCGGCCAAATGTGTGTGGACCCCGGCAGTCACCGCCGGGTCGCCTGCGAAATCAACATAGATCGAGCTTTGCAGCGGCAAGTCAGCCAATTGGTCATAGGTCACCACAAGATCATAATAGCCTGTGGCTTCCACAAAAGCTTTGGACCGGGCCGATGTCAGACCAATCAGCTTCACCCCGCCACGGCGCTTCAAGCAGGCATTCATCGCCAAGGCCGTCTTGCTGGAGGCGCTGGATGAAATCACATAGTCGCTGTCCCAATGCCGCTCATCCGCAATCCAGTCGTCGAGCAAAAAGCCTGTCATAAACAAGGGCTTCAGCAAAGCAACGCGGCCTTCGGTTTCTGCGTTCTCTGGCTGCACCACGCTATAATGATTATAAGCAGCGGCCATTTCTTGGCGATGCGCGGCCCCGTCACGGAAGCCTGCGGCGCTGACTTTAACCGGCTGAACTTTCAGCGTGTTCGCAATCGGGAAGTATCCATAAACACGGGTGCCAATGGCGACCCCTTCAGCCTTCGACGCGATCACCTCAGCAAAACCCCAGACAGGCACGCGGCCAAGGCTGGCGCTCGAGGCAGGAAAGAAGTTCCAATACTTCATGCCATCGCCAAACATGGCATAGGTCACATTATTTGCCGTTAGAGAGAAGCGCGAGATAGCCAGTAGGGCTTCCCCTTCAGTTATAGCGTCTTGGCCTTGCGCCGTTAGCTGCATGTCGCGAAAGGTCTGACGTCCCATTTCCAGCACGAATTGATTGACGCTCATGGCCATATCTCCCTAAAATTCTTATTCGCACACCTTGCACTGACTGGATCAAAAGTGCGAGGCCCCTCGACCATTTCTTAAAGTCCGTCTATCGGCTTGTCATCATGACTTCCGCTTTGCAAATTCTTCGTCTGGACATCGGCCTGCCCTTAGACAGTGGCGCGATCTTTTCGCCGCTGGAAATCGGCTATGAGACGTGGGGCGAATTGAACGCGGAAAAGTCCAATGCTGTTCTGATTTGCCATGCTTTGACCGGCGACCAGTTTGTGGCTGGCCCCAATCCGGTGACGGGCCAACCGGCTTGGTGGGCGAATTTGGTGGGGCCAGGACGGATCATCGACACCAACCGCTATTTTGTTATCTGTTCTAACGTGCTGGGCGGGTGCATGGGCACCTCAGGTCCAGCCTCAATTGGACCAGACGGCCAGCCCTATGGCCTCTCCTTCCCCGTCATCACGATTGCCGACATGGTGCGGGCGCAAGCGGCTTTGATAGACCATTTGGGGATTGCACGCTTGTTTGCAGTGATCGGTGGCTCGATGGGTGGCATGCAAGTGCTAGAATGGATTGCCAGTCGGCCCGACCGGGTGGGCGCGGCGATGCCGATTGCCTCTGCTGCCCGTCACTCAGCCCAGAATATCGCTTTCCACGAAGTGGGCCGTCAGGCGGTCATGGCAGACCCGGAATGGCAAGGTGGTGCTTATCAAGCCAAAGGCACCAAACCCGTCAAAGGCCTGTCGGTAGCGCGTATGGCCGCCCACATCACCTATCTGTCGGACGCGGCTTTGCACCGCAAGTTTGGCCGCCGGCTGCAAGACCGCAATGAAGTCGCGTTTGGCTTTGACGCAGATTTCCAGATTGAAAGCTATTTGCGCTATCAGGGCAGCCGCTTTGTCGATCGCTTTGATGCCAATTCTTACCTCTATATCACCCGTGCTATGGATTATTTCGATCTGGCGGCAGGGTTTAATGGCAGATTGAGCGACGCCTTCACTGCCTTTAAGGGGCGGGTGTGTGTGGTGTCCTTCTCATCCGACTGGCACTATCCCCCCGCCGATAGCCGCCATATCACCCGCGCGATGATCGGGGCAGGCGTTGAGGTTTCAGCTTTTGAAGTTGAAACTGACAAGGGCCATGATGCTTTCCTGCTCGACGAACCCCAATTCCACGAAGCCATGGCAGGCTTTCTGGCCGCCAGCGCTGCAGATCAGGGTTTGTGATGTCAAACGCCGCTTCGACCCGCGCCGATCATGAGATCATTATCAATGCCGTGCCCCAAGGTGCCCGCGTGTTGGACGTTGGCTGTGGCGATGGCGTCTTGCTGCACCGCCTGAAGCAAGAGCGGAACGCCGTCGTGCGTGGCATGGAATTGAGCCAAGCCGGGGTGAATGCCTGTGTGGCAAAAGGGCTTTCAGTTGTGCAAGGCGACGCAGACCTTGACCTTGCCCTTTATCCTGATGATTCCTTTGATATTGTTGTGCTGTCGCGCACCATTCAGGCCACGCGCAA
>JBEIEG010000342.1:0-2741 GCA_040383035.1 Hyphomonadaceae bacterium
ACCTCATTCACCTCCGGACCAAACGGCCAATCGCGCACGGAGGGATATGGCCCAACCAGTAATGTACACGCCGCCGCAAGTACCAAAGCGCTAAATGCCAAGACCAATCTTGCCCAACGCCAGCCACGACCGAACAACCAAAAAGCCATGCGCAAACCCTCACCTAAGGTCAGCATTTGGGCACGTGCTTAGCTATTCGTCAAACGATGAAATTGACGTGTGAGCTATGCGATTATGAAGGGGATTTTAAGCGGCCTACTCCGCCGCGATGGCCGCACCCATCACATGGGGCTTGCCCAAGCGATAGCGATCGATGCGCTCTTCGATCTCGCCACGGAAGCGCCAGATCAGGCCTTGGACGGGCCAAGCGGCCGCATCGCCCAGCGCGCAAATTGTGTGGCCTTCAACTTGGCCAGCGACTTCGAGCAAGAGGTCAATCTCGCGGTGTTCGGCTTGGCCGACGGCCATGCGCTCCAACACGCGCCACATCCAGCCAGTGCCTTCGCGGCACGGTGTACATTGGCCACAGCTTTCATGCTTATAGAAATAGGCCAGCCGCGCGATGGCTTTGATGAGGTCGGTCGACTTATCCATCACGATCACGCCAGCGGTGCCGAGGCCCGACTTCAAGGCTGACAGGCTGTCAAAGTCCATCAGCGCATCTTCTGCCATTTCTTGAGTGATCATGCGAACCGACGAGCCGCCGGGGATGACGGCCTTCAAGTTAGACCAACCGCCGCGCACGCCGCCACAATGCTGTTCCAGCAGATACTTCAGCGGGATCGACATCGCATCTTCGACATTACAGGGCTTGTTCACATGGCCCGAGACACAGAAGACTTTCGTGCCGGTATTGTTTGGACGGCCAAAGCCCGCGAACCACTGGGCACCACGACGCAGGATGGTCGGCACCACGGCAATTGATTCGACGTTATTGACGGTGGTTGGGCAGCCGTAGAGGCCCGCATTGGCTGGGAACGGTGGCTTCAGGCGAGGTTGGCCCTTTTTGCCTTCCAAGCTTTCCAACAAAGCGGTTTCCTCGCCGCAAATATAGGCCCCTGCCCCGTGATGGACATAGAGGTCAAAGTCCCAGCCATGCACGTTATTCTTGCCGATCAGCTTGGCTTCATAAGCTTCTTTGATGGCTGCTTCGAGATGCTCACGCTCCAGCACATATTCGCCCCGGATGTAGATATAGGCGGCATGAGCTTGCATCGCGAAAGAGGCGATCAAGCAGCCTTCGATCAGCAAATGCGGATCGTGGCGCATCATATCGCGGTCTTTACAGGTCCCGGGCTCGGACTCATCGGCATTGACG
Organism: Hyphomonadaceae bacterium; assembly: GCA_040383035.1. Lineage (GTDB taxonomy): Bacteria > Pseudomonadota > Alphaproteobacteria > Caulobacterales > Aquidulcibacteraceae > Aquidulcibacter. The sequence goes on from JBEIEG010000342.1 coordinate 1,319, forward strand.
ACCAAATAATGCGGCCGGTCTTTGACCTCTTTCGGCATAAAGGACCATTTGAGACCTGTCGGGAAGCCAGCGCCACCCCGGCCACGTAGGCCCGAATCCTTCACCTGCTGAATGATCCAATCGCGCCCTGCATCGATCATATCCTTGGTGGCATTCCACGCGCCACGCTGTTTAGCCCCTTCCAAGCGCCAATCATGGCGGCCATAGAGGTTCAGGAAGATACGGTCTTTATCGGCAATCATAGAACACTCGATCAGCTAGGCGTGATAGTTCGTCACTAGGCTTCTATAGGGCTTCATCCAGCCTGCCAACGACATTTGCAGCCTGACGCGCATACGGACTGCAGGAAGGAACCTACTGCCGAGTCATCCAAACATGGCAAAAACAACCTGCGAATTTGAATAGTCAGATCAAACCAACGCCGCCATCATGAGTCTCTGTTTTGGAGGTGTGTAATGCGCAAGAATTGGGTTCTATATGGGGCTTTGGCACTCTTGGCTGCGCAAGTTGCCACACCCGCAGCCGCTCAAATTATCAAGCCGAATGAGCGCGCCCAAGCCATCAAACAGCATCCTCAAATCCTCGCGCAATTTGGTGGTGCGATCACAGGCCCGGTCGCGACCTATGTCTCATCCGTCGGTGCCAAGGTGGCAACAACTGCAGGCCTGAAGGACCAATGCACCTTCACGGTCATCAATTCCGACGTCGTCAACGCCTTTGCGGTGCCCGGATGTTATATCTATATCTCGCGCGGCTTGATGACGATTATGAATTCCGAGGACGAGCTCGCCTCCGTCCTCGGCCATGAAGTTGGCCACATTGTCGGCAAGCATTCGTTGAAGCGCACGCAAGCCTCTACGCTTTCGACCTTGGGCGCTATTGCGCTCGGTATTGCCACCAAGTCCGATGAAATCATGCAAACCGCCGGGCAATTGGCGCAGGTCTATACGCTGAGCTATTCGCGCAAACAGGAAAACGAATCTGACGATTATGGCGTGCGTTATCTGCAGGCAAATGGCTATAATCTCTATGCGGCATCCGACATGTTGGCGGCCTTGGCCGCGCAAGAAGCCCTCGATGCCAAGGTAAAAAACCGTCAAGCTCGCAACGTGCCAACTTGGGCGCGCAGCCACCCAATCACGACCGAGCGCGTCACTCGCACCGCCAATGCCGCCCAAGCGGCCAAAGCTAGCCGCGACGTACCGCCAGAACAGGTCCGGCCCTATTTAACCGCTCTTTCAGGTCTTCGCGTGGGCGATGATCCAGAGCAAGGCTTTGTCGATGGACGACGCTTTTCCCATCCCACCATGAAGATCACGTTTGAGGTGCCGCAAGGGTTTTCTATCAACAACACGTCTGAAGCCGTTGAAATTGAAGGACCAAACGGCCTTAAAGGTCGCTTTGGTGGCGGCGTACCGCTGAC
>JBEIEG010000343.1:0-2741 GCA_040383035.1 Hyphomonadaceae bacterium
ACCTCGTCGTCTCGCCCTATACATTGGCACTCTGCATCGGCATGAGTGTGACCGATACGAGCCAGAAGGCGATCGCCAATCTGGGTATGGATGAAGTGAAGTTCACCGCCCCTGTCTTTGCAGGTGATACACTCTATTCAGAAAGCGAAGTCCTCGCCAAACGCGAAAGCGCCTCGCGCCCTGGCCAAGGCATTGTGACCATCGTGACCAAAGGGTTTAACCAAGATGGCGTCATGGTGTGCACCTTCAAGCGCAACATGCTGATCCCCGCTCGCGGGCATGCCGTTGAGGATAAGGTCGGGAACTACTGATCGAATTTGGATAATGTCAGGCTCTGCCTGCGAAGGAGACCAATACCATGGCAGACGGAAATTTTGGACATATCAGCGAAGCAGATGAGCGCCAGATGCTGGACGCCATCCAGAAGTGGATTGAGAAAAAAGTCGCGCCCGTGGCGATGAAGCTGGAGCATGACAACGAATGGCCAGCCGACCTCGTCAATGACATGGCCGAGCTTGGCCTGTTTGGCGCGATCATCCACCCTGACTACGGTGGCCTAGGCCTGTCCGCGACCACCTATTCCAAGATCGTGACCATGATCTCTGAAGAATGGATGAGCCTGACAGGCATCTTCAACTCGCACCTGATGATGGCCACCGTCGTGCAACGCTTTGGTACCGACTATCAGAAGGAATATTGGCTGCCCAAGTTTGCCACCGGTGAAATGCGCGGTGGCCTTGGCCTGACGGAACCTGATGCGGGTACTGATTTGCAAGGCATCCGGACGGTCGCGCGCCGCCAAGGCGACAAATACATCGTCAATGGCACCAAGACTTGGATCTCCAACGCCATTGAAGGCCATTGCGTCGCCTTGCTGGTCAAGACCGACCCCGATGCCCAGCCCCGTCACAAGGGCATGAGCATGCTGATCGTGCCCAAGATTGACCCCGAAACCAAGGTTCCACTCAAAGGCGTCAAGAACGGCAAAAAGCTCGAAAAGCTCGGCTATAAGGGCATCGATTCTGGTGAGTTCATTTTTGAAGACTATGAAGTTGACGCGAAGAAGAGCTTGGTCGGCGGCGAAGAAGGCAAGGGCTTCATCATGGCTACGGGCGGCTTGGAAATTGGCCGCGTGAACATCGCCGCTCGCTCGGTCGGCATTGCCAAACGGGCTTTGGCTGAGAGCGTCAAATATGCCCAAATGCGCAAGACGATGGGCAAGCCCATTTGCGAGCATCAGGCCATTCAGCTGAAGCTGGGCGAAATGGCCGCTAAAACGCGCGCCGCAGAGCTTCTGACCCAAGATGCGGCGGCAGCCTTTGACCGGGGTGAGCGGATCGACATGGAAGCCGGCATGGCGAAATTCTTCGCCTCTGAAACCGCTGTTGAAGTCTCGCTGGAAGCCATGCGCATCCATGGCGGCTATGGCTATTCCAAGGAATATGTCATCGAACGCCTCTATCGCGACGCGCCGCTGATGTGCATCGGCGAAGGAACCAATGAAATGCAACGCATCATCATCGCGAAGCAATTGGTGGCCCGCAACCCGATTTAGGGGGAGCAATTAGTGCTGGGCTTGAAATTTGATTGGACCGCGGAGCATGGTCGTATATACATGTATCTACGACCATCGGAGGCCGGTATGGCGACGCACAAAACGAAGACGTTTAAAAGCGGGAATAGCCAAGCGGTACGCTTACCCAAAGCGCTGGCCTTTCCAGACGGTACGGAGTTGGAAATGAAACGCGATGGGGATGTTGTTACCCTTCGGCCAACGCTCCGATCCGGCAAGATCAGTTTCAAGCAAATGATGGCTGAGCTACGCAAACTACCTGACGTCACCGACATTGAAGTACGCGATTCTGACATTTTTCCCGAGCGCGAGGGTTTATGAGCGGGCTTTATCTGCTCGACACCAGTGTCGCGATTGAAGTCCGCGATCGCAGTAAAGCCATTCTTGATAGGCTGGATCGGCTGAGCGGTCGGTTTGCGATTTCTGTGATCACGCGGGTGGAGCTTGAGGGCGGCGTTCATCGGGAGCCAGCTTCTGCCACATTAAGGCGTCAGCGACTTGATGTATTCCTTTCGCATATGCCGGTGCTCCCTTTCGAGGAAAAAGATGCGGATCGGTATGGATTTATCTTGCAATCATGTGGGTTTTCACGCCGCAAAATCCTCGACCGCATGATTGCCGCCCAAGCCCTCAATGCTAAGGCCACCTTGGTGACCCTCAATCCGCAAGACTTTGAAGAGATTACAGACTTACAGGTGCTTGGATGGTGAAGAGGTGGCGAACAGGCTCGTGCCATTGTGGCGATGTGCGCTTTTCTGTGAGGGCCCCAGCTCAAGTCGAGGTGGAAGCCTGCAATTGCTCCATCTGCGCCCGCACGGGCTTTGTGCATCTGATTGTGCCGCTGGACGATTTCAAGCTGACCGCAGGGGCCGATAAGCTCACCTCCTATCGGTTCAATACAGGCGTGGCCAATCACACCTTTTGTACGAAATGTGGCGTCAAGGCGTTCTATACGCCGCGCTCCAACCCCGATGGGGTCAGCGTGAACGCCAATTGCTTTGATCCCGGTCAAGCGCCTGTCCTGTCGATTGTGCCGTTTGATGGCCAGAATTGGGAAGCCAATGCTGCCAAACTGGCCCATAAATCTGCTCCACCCACGAAAGGGGAAACAGCATGAAAATTTCATTCTATGCCAGCGCATTATTTGGTTGTATCGCGCTATCGGGCT
>JBEIEG010000344.1:0-2735 GCA_040383035.1 Hyphomonadaceae bacterium
ATGAAGCAGGCGTGTGACGCGCATGACCCTGCCTATTATGCGAAGTTCAAAGACTGGTGCGACACCTATTTCTATTTGCCCCACCGCGACGAACCTCGCGGAATCGGTGGCATTTTTTATGACCACCACAATACTGGCTCTTGGGAGAAAGATTTTGCCTTTACCCAAGACGTCGGACGCGCCTTCTTGTCTGTTTATCCAAAGATCGTGCGTGGCCGCATGAACGAAACTTGGACCGAGGATGAGCGGGAAGCTCAGCTAATCCAACGCGGTCGCTATGTGGAATACAATCTGCTCTATGACCGGGGTACGACCTTTGGCCTCAAGACTGGCGGCAATGTTGAGAGCATCCTCTCGTCCATGCCACCAGTTGTAAAGTGGCCTTAGTTATCTCAGCAGAAACGTGTTAAACTGTAGCCACTTTTGCTCAAGACTTGGCGGGCTTTGGCGTTTCAGGCTAAAGCGCCGCCATGATCCGCACGCTTCTGCCCCTTCTGCTGGGCCTCTCCACCCCTCTTTGTTTCACGCCCGTACTGGCTCAAGCTGCAGCACCTGCTGCTCTGGAGCGCTTGTACGATAAGGTCACCTGCGAAACCTCTGGGCAAAGTTTTACTGGCGCAGATTTGCGGCAACGCCTGATCGGACATGCAGGCTTGAAGATGACGGGTGAGCTTCTAAGCGCGATTGAATCTCGCAACTTGGGACAGCTCGCGGCAACGAGCACGGATCCAGCCCTTTCGGGTCTCGTCGCGTCGACCGTGGCAGTGTTATCGACGCCTGCAACAAGCGAAGCGCGCTTTACCTTGGCCAGCCAAGGCGTTCTAGATCCAAAGGTACGGGCTATTGCTTTTCTCAATGGCGATACCGACGGGATCAGCCTGTCATGCAAAGCCGCCTCGCCACCCGCGCCCGCCGTCATTGTTCCAACAAATGAGCCTGCGGCAAAGCGACGTGGCCTGATCTTAGCAGACAGCAAAAATGACTTCATCAAACCTGCACGCGAACGTGGCTTTGCAACCCTCGGCTTTGAAGAAGATAAGGCCGCCGATACCCGCCTTTTGAACGCCAGCCTAGCGCTGGCCATTGAGCCCATCTTATTTGCCAAGCCGTCAGAGGCGACTGAATTACGCTGGACGCCATTCGTCCAATATAACCGCCGCGCGGCGCGCTCTGGGCGTGAGGAGTTCAATGACCTAACACTCGGCAATAGCTTGATCTTCCGCAATCCCAATCAAGCCGGCAGGGCGATTGGCTTTGGCTCGCTTGCATTTCAAACCGATGATGCGGCGAAAGCTGCCGTGTGGGTGGGTGATGCTATGATCGACTTCCCGCGTGTTCGACCCTGCACCCGTCGCGACGCGCTGGGGTGGGCCATGCGCTGCAATCTCTCGATCGTCGTCGACTATGCCGACGTACAAGACCCCGGTGACAGCCAAAAACTGGCCGAACTCGACGCCTATTTCCGGGGCGGAATGAACTTGGGCTTGAGCGCGGAGCAAGCTTTTGGCTTTGGCGTCATTACTATCTCGAGCAGCTACAATGGCCGCTATGACATCACAAGCCGCAAAGCCTCTGGCGGAATTTTCTCCGTTGGTGCAGGCCTACGCCCCTCAACGGGCTCCAACATCTCGCTAGAGACGCGTTACACCCGCGGTACGACGATCAACACTTTGGTCGATGTCGACAAAATCACGTTGCGGCTGGGCTATCGGCTCTAAATCGTAAGAGCCTAATAAGCACAAGTCTCATAGATCTTGTGGATATTGCCGCCCCATTCCCCGTGATAGCGCTCGAGTAGGCGCTGGGCTGGGGTCATGCCGCTGGCCGCGATTTCGTCAAGCTCACTCAAGAAGCCTGTCTCATCATCACCTGAAGCGTTGAGTTTAGCCCGGGCGCGCAAGCCTTGGCGGGCAATCGTCAGCACATCCTTGGCGACATCTTGCGCACTGCGACCCCGAATTGGGGCTCTGAGACCTAAGAAGGGCACCGTGCGGCGCAGGCTCTCGCGGTCTTCCGCCGTCCAATCCTTGACGAGTTCCAAGGCTGCCTCGGTGGCCGCATCATCATACAGCAGACCAACAAAGAGCGCGGGCAAAGCACAGAGCCGCGACCACGGACCCGCATCTGCGCCGCGCATTTCCAAGAAGGTCTTTAGACGGACTTCTGGGAAGCAGGTCGTCAAATGATCTTCCCAATCCTTCATCGTCGGCTTTTCGCCGGGCAATTCGGGTAAGCGGCCTGCCATGAAGTCACGGAACGAACGCCCTGCGAGATTGAGATACTCGCCATTGCGCTTAGCAAAATACATTGGCACGTCGAGCGCCCATTCTGCATAGCGGGCAAAGCTCATGCCCGGCTCAAACACAAATGGCAGCATGCCGGTACGATCGGGGTCGGTATCGCTCCACACATGGGCGCGATAGCTCAAGAAGCCATTGGTGCGGCCCTCAGCAAAGGGCGAATTGGCGAACAAGGCTGTGGCAATGGGTTGCAGCGCCAGTGAGGCACGGAACTTCTTCACCATGTCGGCTTCCGAACCAAAGTCCAAATTGGTTTGTACCGTGCAAGAGCGGAACATCATCTGGCGACCAAGACGGCCGACCTTGGTCATGTAATCCCGCATGATCTTATAGCGGCCCTTTGGCATCAGAGGAATTTCTTCCAAACTGTGCAAGGGGTTGAAGCCCAGACCCAAAAAGCCAATGCCAAGCTTGTCGGTGACGGTGCGCACGTCA
>JBEIEG010000345.1:0-2725 GCA_040383035.1 Hyphomonadaceae bacterium
CGGATAGGGTGGACGTCCCCAATCACCGCTACGCGCCAACCGCCCTATCTCAACAACGGCGCTCCAGTCGATCAGGCTGTCAATCCGATCCAACCGGCGATTACGACCAATATCCACCCCCAAAAATACCGACGCAAATCCCAACTGCTCTGTCATCGCCATCTCCACTAACTCCAAATCAGTGAATCATAATTCGACAAAACTGCCAGTACTTTCGCAGAGGTCACATTTATGGGGTATCGGCGTATACGCCGATGTGGCCGCGAAGCGGACTGAAGGGGTCCTCGCGCGACGCCGTGCAACGAAAGCTCCACACCGCACACGCCGAATGCATTGCTCTAGCCTATGGGCTTGTCGCGCTCTGCGAAGTCAACATATAGCTGTCTGTAATACGTCGGCGTTGGACCGTCGCGCCTTGCCAGGGAAGCTCTAGAGCCATGCAGCTGATTAGTGATGATGTTCTCATTGATACAGGACAGATAGATCCAACCCATTCGGCGGCCTATCCAAAGATTGGCGGGTTCCAGCTAGGCAATCCAGCATCTTGGACAAGCGGGCATCCATGGGAGTTCTATCGGCAACTTCGCGAGGACGCACCGGTGCATTGGACGCCCGGCTATCGTGGTATCTCTGGGTTCTGGTCGGTTAGCCGCTATGAGGATGTGAAGTCGGTCGAGCTCAATCCGCAGGTGTTTTCCTCCCAGCGCGGCAGCATCAATTTGGGTATTCAGGCGCGTGAGAAATGGAAGCCGAAGAAACTGATCCCGGCTGCGCTCAATTCTTTGATCAACATGGATGCACCCCTGCATATGGAAGCTCGCATCCAGCAAAAGGATTTCTTCATCCCCGCCTATGTGGCCAAGGTCCGCGACAAGGTCAGCGCCCATATCGACGGCTTGCTCGACGAAATGGAGCGTAAGGGGCCAGAAGTCGATTTCGTGAAGATGTTTGCCGAGCAGGTCCCACTTTTCACCTTGTGTGAAATGCTCGGTGTCGATGAAGCAGACCGGCCACGGATCGTGCAATGGATGCACTATCTCGAAATGGCGTCGCAATATCTGGCAAACCCTTGGCAGACGATCTTGAAGGAACCCCTATTTCCGTTCCGGTTTTTCAAAATGGTCGATGCCATGTTCGCTTATGGTGAGGGGGTTATGGCCGACCGACGCGCCCGCCCTCGTGAGGATCTCCTGACTGCCATAGCCCGATCCAAGCTGGGCGGGGAAGAATTGCCACAAGAACATCTCGATGGTGCATGGCTTTTGATCATCTTCGCTGGCAACGATACCAGCCGCAATTCGCTGACCGGCACAATCCAGCTGCTCCACGATTTCCCAGACCAGCGGCAGATGGTGTTGGATGATCCAAAGCTAATCCCGCGCATGGCGGAAGAAGCGCTACGTCTGGTCTCCCCTGTGAAACACATGCGCCGCACCGCGCTGGAAGAAACGGAATTGAACGGTCAGCGGATCGCCAAGGACGAGAAAGTGGTGATGTGGTATGGGGCCGCCAATCGCGATCCCACGATGTTCCCGGACCCTAACCGCTTCGACATGATGCGCGATAATTACGACAAGCACCTCGCTTTCGGCCATGGGGTGCACAAATGCCTTGGCTCGCGGATCGCGCAAATGCAGCTGCGGTTGTCGTTTGAAAAAATCTTTGAGCGCTTCCCGAAAATTGCGCCAGTTGGCCCGGTGGTTTACGCGCCCAACGCGCTCGTCAATGCGATGTCGAGCCTCAAGGTGAATCTGTATGGCGTGGACGGTCGGCGCCCGGCGATGGTGGCCGCGCGCAAAGCTAGCTGATGGTATGGTTTGGCGCGTGTGGACGTCGAAAGCCACCGCATTTCGGGGGCATAAGACCCGGAGCGCGCTTCTTCGCCCTACTTCAGGACCAGCGCCATCTAAGCGTCAGTGAGCTTCAATGATCTCATGGCAAATCTCGGCAGCTAGCCAAGGACCATTCCGGAGAACTTCATTCCCGAATGGTCCAAATTTCAGGCGGCAAAGCATGAGAGAATGACAAATAGCTAAAGCAAAATTGACCGCTTTGCCGATTGCAAGCATGGTGGGTGACGATGCTAATGGTGAGTCTCGAACAACCGATAAGCAGTCGAGGCGGGACCTTGGGGCAATACGCTAATCATTTGTATTGGGTTCCTAAAAAGACTTGATCCTATCTGATCGAGACACGTTAAAGGGGAAGTAGAGGGTATGGATCGGCGAACTTTGGTCACAGCTGTTGCGATTGGCACTTTATCGGGTGCTGGTGCAGGCATTGCTGCGGCGCGCGTTGCAGGTGCCGGAGTGGGTGCCGCTGCACTGGGCACCACGGCTGCACAGGGCGCGGTTAGCGGGGCGGTTCGGCTAAATATGGTCACCTCTTGGCCCAAAGGCATGCCGGGTTTGGGCATGAGCGCAGAGCGTATCGCACAACGTGCGCTGGCCTTGTCAGGCGGCACGCTGGATATCAAAGTTTATGCGGCAGGCGAATTGGTTGGCGCGTTTGAAGTTTTTGATGCTGTCGCGACAGGCTCCGCCGATCTCTACCATTCAGCCGATTATTATTGGCAGGGCAAAAACCCGGCCTATCCGTTCTTTACGGCCGTGCCCTTTGGCATGACAGCCATGGAGCAAATGGGCTGGCTCGACCATGGCGGTGGCCAAGCTTTATGGGAAGAATTGGCAGCAGGCTTTGGCATTGTGCCTATGGCGGCGGCAAA
>JBEIEG010000346.1:0-2702 GCA_040383035.1 Hyphomonadaceae bacterium
CCTTGGCCGTTTGCTTTGCCGGCCGATGGAACGCTCACTCCAGTGCCTACGCCCGGCGGTGTGGATGGGCTTGCGTGGGCAACCGATCGCGACCCAGCCCTTGTTTGGTCCGGCCGACTTGGGCCAGCCTTGGCCATGTCTGCGGCGGGCGGTGAAGCGCCGTTCTTAAGCTTACGCGGAAAAGCACTTGTCCTACGCTGGGACCGTGGCGATGTCGGCACTGCAGCCTTGATTGGGCGAGAGCTCTGCCTCGCTATCGCTAAGTCTTGAGCCGCACCCAAAAGTGCAAAGAGCCCCTATTCTTTCCTGCCCAGTCGCTTAAGCTGACATCAAGACTAAACATCAGGGGAGGGTGCCTATGTGGCGATGGCTTATCTGCGGCGTCTTGGGCCTAGGGATTGGTGTGGGCTCCGCGCTCAGCATTTCTGGCGGTTTGTTTAGCGATGCCAACATCACGTCTGGCCGCTGGTCGACTGACCCAACTGTGGGTGCAGCCGCCGCCAACCCTTGGGTTCGAGCCACGATTGCGCGCGTCGGCCTATTGGCGCTGACGAAAGAAGAGACTGTCTATTTCAACCGCGACGTCGATGATGATGGGGCCAAATTGGTTGAAGGCTGCACCTATGCCCTTAGCGGTGAGGCGATCCCGACGCGTTGGTGGTCGATCACGATTTACGGGGCCGATCAGATGTTGCCCGTCAATACTGATGGCGCGAGCTCTATAGACGCCACGCGCGCGCTTGTGGCTCCTGCAACGACTTGGACTGGGACATTGAGCGCCACACGGCCAACAACACCGGGCCCTTGGCTGTCCAGCAAGGGCGGCGGCACTTATTCTTTGACGATCCGCCTATACAACCCACAATCGGTTGAGAAATCGGCCCTGCAGGCCTTGAAGCTTCCAAGCGTCAAGAAAATTTCCTGTACCCAAACTCCAGCTACAGGAGGGGCAAACTAATGGTTCAAGATACAAAGAAGCCCGGCTGGCTAAAGCCCCTAGCCTTTGGTGCGCTGCTCGCGGTTCTGGGACATTTATTGACCATCGGCCTGATCCCGAGTGTGATCATGAACATCGCGATGAAGCGTATCGCCGAAGCTTCCGGTGGCATTAATCGCCTCGCCCATGGCAATATGGTAACCCCGCAAAACCAGCAAATCGTGCGTTCGTCACCCGATCTTGCCTATTCTACTTGCGCCCTTGACCTTACAAAGGGGCCAGTTCGGGTGTTTGTCGGTAAAGGCGCGGACTATACGTCTGCAGCTTTCTACGCCGGCAATACGGACAATGTCTTCACCCTGAATGACCGTAAAATTGGGCCAGAGGGGGCCCAGATTATGGTTGTCTCGGCGCGCTCACCGATTGCGGCAAAGTTGGGGGAAGTCGTGGTTAGTCTGCCCAGTGACAAGGGGCTCTTGCTGGTCCGCCGTCTGGCACCAAGCGCGGAGGCATTTAAGCGCGTGCAAGCTGAGCGCGCGCAGGATTATTGTCGTACCGTGACAGATGGGATGTGATGGACGGGCTACCACAAAATCCAGTTGAGGTTTTTGAGACGCAAGGGCGGCTGGCGGAGGTGTATCACTTCGGACGTGAGGCCATTAAACTGGTCTTGCTGGACGACTATCTTACTGATCCCGACGCCATTATCGACATGGCTGTCAACGGGCCAAGCTTTGCACCAAATGGGCCGTTCTATCCGGGGATCCGCGCCCCCGTGCCGCCTTCATCCTTTCAAACCCTATTGGGTCCTTTAGCTGAAATCCTGCCCCGCTGTTTTGACTATTCGGGTCGAGCAGGCTTGAGAGAATGCAATTTTTCTCTTGTGACCACGCCCTCGGATCAGCTTCAACCGATCCAGCGCCTGCCGCATTTCGACAGCCTCGAATATGGCCGCGTCGCTGCTTTACTCTACCTTTGCCAAGGCGAGAGCCAAGGAGGCACAGCATTTTACCGCCAACGCAGCACTGGATTTGAAAGCGTTGATGTGGGCCGCTTTCCAGCTTTCGAAGCGGCGCTTCACGACGACGTGGCAAGGCTCGGCCTGCCGGATGCCGCCTATATCGATGAGACCAGCCCGATTTATGAAATGATTGGCCGCGTTGAAGCCCGCTTTAACCGTATGATTGTTTATCTCAGTTCCAGCCTTCACTGTGCTTATATCCCGAAGGAATTTGTTTTTGATCCAAATCCAACCACCGGACGGCTGACGGTGAATGCATTTTTAGGTATGGATTGAGCGTGGGGCGGGTCATGGCCGCAGCTTCGGCTGAAGCCATGACCCGCTTGGCTAAGAGTTAGTCCTCGAGCTTAAAGCTGATCGTATAGCGGGCGGGATAAGCAACCGCGATCCCGTCGATCGTTTGAGGTTGGAAGGTCCAAGCTTCGACGGCTTTGCGTGCGGCCTCGGCAAAGCCATAGCCCCTGGGGGCCTCACTCACCACCATGAGATTGGCGACTTTGCCTTGGGCGGTAACGGTGAAGCTCAGCGTCACGTCGCCGGAGATTTCCCTGTCGAGCGCCTTTCTCGGGAAGGCTGGATTAGCACCAGCTTGCCGGACTGGGTTGATGATGAGGCGAGGGGCAGGGTTGGTCTCGGGTTCGGCCTGTGGCAGGGTAGTGACTGGACCGAGTGTTGCCTCGCCCCCTGTAATCATAACTGGCCCATCATTTACTGGCCCAACCGGCAGGCTGTCGACAGGAGCTA
>JBEIEG010000347.1:0-2687 GCA_040383035.1 Hyphomonadaceae bacterium
CTCATTGCCCGAACTGGCCGCCGCTGCCAACATCGCGGTTGGCACGCTCTACCGCATCGCGCCATCCAAATCTGCCCTCGCAGAAATCTTGGATGCGCGGGCTCGCACCCTTTTTGAACGCCACGTGTTTGCGCCATTTCCTGCGCGCCTCAGTCTTCAACAGCGGTTTCATTTAATGTGGGCACGGCTAGCTGACTTTGCGCTCCAAGAACCTGGCATTGCCGCCTATCTGGCCCGCAAGCCCATGGGTCCTGACAGCGCCTTCATCAAAGCCAGCGCGATCTTCGCGCGTGACGGGGCTGCAACAGGGGAACTCAAAACCTTCAGCGGCGAAGAATTGGCGGCAATCGTCTGGGGACCGCTGTCTGCCCTCTTGCGCAACCATGCCTGTTCGGTGGAAAGTCTAAAACAACTCGAACAAGCGGCTTGGGATGGTCTACGTCGCATATAATCAGGGAGACGAACATGACAGGACGTATGGCCGGCAAAATGGCCTTGATCACCGGGGCCGCCCAAGGATTAGGCGCAGCCATTGCCACCATGTATGCCAAAGAGGGTGCCAAAGTCGTGGTAACCGATATTAATGGTGCAGGGGCAGATGCAACGGCTGCGGCCATCAACGCGCTTTATCCCGGCCACGCTACCGCATTCCAACAAGACGTCTGTTCTGAGCCACGCTGGATCGAGATCGTGAACGCGGCGCATGACGCGATGGGCGGCCTGAATGTTTTGGTCAATAACGCCGGCATTGGCAGCTTAGGCTCAGTTGAAAGCGAAAGTTTTGAAAACTGGAAAAAAGTTATGGCGGTCGATGTCGATTCCGTCTTCCTCGGTTGTAAGTATGCGCTCGGCGTCATGAAGCCTTATGGCCCCGGTGCCATTGTCAATATTTCATCGATTGCAGGCCTAATCGCGTCCGCCAATTACGCCGCCTATAATGCGGCTAAGGCCGCCGTTTGGTTGCTGACCAAGTCGGTCGCCTTGCATTGTGCCCGCAAAGTGCCCGGCTTCCGCTGTAATTCTATTCACCCGACCTTTATCAAGACGCCAATCCTTGACGGGATGGCAGGCCTGGTTGGTTCACAAGAAGAGGCTTATGCAAAATTGGCGCGACAAGTCCCACTGGGGCGCTTGGGTGAGCCTGACGATATTGCTTATGCAGCCGTTTATCTGGCTAGCGATGAAAGCAAATTTGTGACCGGGGCTGAGCTAAAGGTCGACGGTGGTATCTCCGCTATGTAAGGCGTTGGTTTAGCGGACGATCACGGACAACAAGACAACACGCGCAATGCCGGGGCCGACCACGCGGTCGGTCACGGCCTGCATGCGCTCACCCAAGATCTGGGTGTCGGGGACGCGACCGGGTATGAAGAAGCTATTGACAAACTCTTGCGCGGTACCACGCCACGCAGCACGTAAGGCAGGGGTGGCGGCTTGTGCCTGCTCACGCTTGGGCATTGCGCTCACCACAATACCCATATCAATTTGCATGATTCCAACCGAACGATACTGCCGCATGATACTTGCAGTGATTTGATTTGAGCCAAGGAAACCGGCTTCATTGCCGCCGCCTTTTGGAACAGGTTTCGCCGCACGCGCGTTATTGGCCCCCAAAACAGCCGTGGAAGCCAGCCCAATGCTTGCGGCGACAGCGGCCTTTACAAGCGCGCGTCTGGTTTTTTCACACTTCGATTGCACATCCAGATTGGTGCAGGAGGGTCCGCTTAGGTCTTGATACGAATCAGTCATGGATACGATTTTCAACGAAACGCGTTAAAGAAACGTGGCAATTCAAGCTGGGCTGCATTAGCATTCGTGCAGGAGGATTTGATTTGGCAGGTATGGTGGACATGGCGGCGTTTAAAGAGCCGATCATCATTCTTACGGCCGCAGCCATTGTGGTCCCCTTGTTTCATCGGTTTAAAATCAGCCCAGTTCTCGGATTCATTCTGTGCGGCATCTTACTCGGCCCGTCCGGCTTAGGCGGCCTCGCTATTCAAGATCCCTGGCTCAACGCCTTTACGATCCAAGACCGCGCTTCCATCGCCATGATGGCGGAAATGGGCATCGTATTTTTGCTATTTGCAATCGGCCTCGAACTTTCATTTGAGCGTCTGAACATGATGCGCAAAGTGGTATTTGGCTTAGGATCTCTGCAGCTCGGCCTCTCTGCGCTTGCGATTTTTTCCGTCTGCTACTTCTTTCTGGGCACTACAGGGACCGGCGCTGCCGTGATCGGCCTTGCCCTTTCTTTGTCCTCTACGGCTGTTGTCCTGCAAACCTTGGCCGAACAAAAGCGCCTGACGAGTCCCACCGGCCGCGGTGCCTTCGGCATTTTGCTGTTCCAAGACTTAGCCGTCGTCCCTGTGTTATTTGCGGTTTCCATGTTGGCACCCAACAGAATGGGTCTGGGCGTCGGCGGGTTGGTACAAAGCTTGGCTGTCGCCGTCTTGGCAGTTGCGCTGACCATCGTGATTGGCCGTATCGTATTGCGGCCTTTGTTTCGCCAAGCAGCCCGAACCCGCAGTCCAGAAATCTTCATGGCCGCCTGTCTGCTGGTTGTTATTGCGACAGCGCTCGGCAGTGCCGCGGCGGGACTGTCCATGGCACTTGGCGCATTCTTGGCGGGGCTACTTTTGGCCGAAACAGAGTACCGCCGCGAAGTCGAAGCTACGATCGAGCCGTTC
>JBEIEG010000348.1:0-2685 GCA_040383035.1 Hyphomonadaceae bacterium
ACTTCTGGACTTGGCTCACCACCGAATACGACCGCGACGACCTCAAAGCCCGCTATAAGCCGCAAGCGGCGTGGAGCTGGATTGTCGATAATATCTTGAAGCGGGAATAGGCGGGGAACAATGCCGTGGGGGCTCTGCCTTCGCCAAGGCCTTGTTCGAGTTTGCGCAACAAGAATTGTCGGGCGGCTTCAAAGTGAGCAAAGCGAAGCTTTGAACCGTTCCAGGTCATTTGGCTAAGACGCAACATAGACGACCTCAAGAGGTGCTTGACCATGGTGCGAAGCGCCTTGCTGGATTGAAATTCACCGGATCCAGCGGATCACATCCAGCAAAGTGGCCAGAGCGCTCGCAACATAAGTCCCTGCCGCTGCCTTTAGCACCTGCCGGGCGTCGGCGAGATCGTCACCTTGCAAAAACCCGCCTTGTTCCAATACAGGCAAAGCGCGCTTGAAGCTGGCATCGATTTCCATCGGCAAGGTCAGCACATGCATCAACACCCGCCCACTCATCAGCACGACGAGGGCACCGATTTGCAGCATCGCAATCACGGGCGACTTGATGAGAATGCCAATCAACGGGATGGATATCAGCATCCAGAAGGCAACCTTATCGAGCCCAGCCAACCCCCCTGCCCATTTGGTGCGTGTGACTAAGAACCTGTCACCATCGCGGTGCTGGACGGCGTGGCCAACTTCATGGGCGGCCACGGCCACAGCCGTGACCGAGCGGCCTGTGAGGTTGTGGGGCGATAGCCGCACAACCCGCGCAATCGGGTCATAATGATCTGTTCCTGCCGGTGTTTCTTCTAAGCCAACATCAGCCAAACCCGCTTCATCCAGCAAGTGACGGGCAAGTTCGCCGCCGGTGCCGGGGAAATCTGGTCTATCAACCGCGTGGCGCGCCATGACGCTCTTAACCCAATATTGCGGGCCGAAAATTAAGGCCAGAAACGCGAGTATCCCAAGGATGATCAAGATTGGCATAGGTCCAATTTAGAGCAATCGGCCCAAATTGGAAATCACGGATGCAACAAGGTGCTACGCACTGCGCCCTATTGGTCTGTCGTCAAGATTATTGGGTCTTCTCGGCGGCGTCCCTTGCGGCTTCAGTCTTGCGCGCGACCTTATCAGCTGCCTCTTTGGCATCGGCCGCAGCGTTGTGAGCCGCATCGGCTGTCTTCTCTGCGGCGTTGTTGGCGACCGTACCGGCATTGGCGGCGGCGTCAGAGGCAGCGTTACCGACGTCTTCGGCTGCAGTCACGGTGGCGGCACCTGCATCTTGAGCGGCGGCCGCAGCATGGTCACCCGCTTCGGCGGCTTCGTTTTTCGACTTGTCGGAGCAGGCCGCGAGTGAGACGGCGAGCAAGCCTAGGCAGGCTAAAAGCTTGTTGTTCATTTTCGTTGTGTCCCGATGTTTGACAGGCTGGGCCGAGGGCGAAGCAGTAACCAAACGCCCAGCACGTGAAACCGTTCCGTTGGTGCAGGGCGTCGCGCCGTAGGGTGCGTTCCGTGAGGAATGCACCAATTTCTATGCCGGTGCTGACAGCTAAATTTGCGCAACAACAATTGTCGAACGGCTTCAAGTCAAGCGCGGCGCGGCATTGAAGCGTTCCGCAGCAAGAGTCCCTGACTCAGCCCCTCAACAAAATCCCGCAAATCGCCTCAAGCCCGGCTTGATCTTCCTCATCAAACGCCGCGAGCTCGGTTGAATCGACATCGAGTACAGCGGCCAAGGCGCCTGAGGCATCAAAGACCGGCACCACAATCTCGCTGTTGGATCGGCTGTCGCACGCGATATGGCCTGGAAAGGCGTGGACGTCCTTGACCAATTGGGTTTGGCCTGAAGCCGCTGCTGCGCCACAGACGCCGCGGCCAAAGGGAATGCGCAAGCAGCCCAGCGTGCCTTGATAGGGCCCAACCACCAATTCCGTTGGCTTTAGTGGGTCCACCACGTAAAAGCCCGTCCAGAAAAAGCGCGGACCAAAGGCCTGCACCAACAGGCTGACGGCGGTGGCATAGCGCGCAGTGTGGCTGGTCTCGCCTGCCACAACAGAGGCAATCATCGCCTCGACCTCGCGGTAGCGAGCCGGTTTTTCGAGCGGTAGATCGTCAGGGGAAAAGGTTTCGGCCATAGCGGCTATCTATGGCTTCGGCGCGCCGATTGCCAGTGGCGCGGCCAAAAAGTCTCAGTCTTTGAAACGGTAGAGATAGCCGGTCACCTGACACAAAGCCTCAAACCCTAGGGCGCGCAAAATCGGCTCACTCGTTGGCAAAGCTTCGGAGAATACCCATTCACAGCCCATCTCTGCCGCCGCCTGCACCCGGGCATGCACAACAGGTCGATAAAAGCCGTGACGGCGATAGTCTGGATGGCTCGCCCCGCCATAAAGGCCAGCAAACCCACTGCCCTCAGTGCGGGTCAAGCGGCCCATTGCGACGGGCTTACCTTCAAACGCAGCGAGCCAAAAAGGCTCTTTCTCTAAAGCACGCCTGAGCAAATCCTCAGGGGTCTTATCCCAATTGTTTCCAAAGGTTTGCAGCGCCAAGTTAAAGCAATCCGTGGCTTGTTCCAGCGTGTGGATTTTCGCAATTTCTAGACCCGGGACCGGTGATGCTGGGCCCAAATCAGTGGCGCGAACCAGAATTGTCTCAGTCGGCTGGCGCTCAAATCCTGCAGCCTCTAGCG
>JBEIEG010000349.1:0-2683 GCA_040383035.1 Hyphomonadaceae bacterium
AGATTTGGCGAGAAATAGGCGGGATCACATTTGTTGTGATTGTCTTAAGCCTGCTCGCCTATATGGCCCCCATTGGCCTGCCCATCATTCAAACAGCCGTCTTGGCCAGCGCGGCCCTATATGGCCTAAGCCAGCAAGCTGTGATGTTGACGCTGCTTCTCAGCCTCAGCTTTGGCGCCTGGTGGCTGGCGACCAAAAACTAGATCGCTTCGCCAACCAGATCATAATCGCCAGCATCGACAATGCGTGCCCGCACGATATCGCCTGGCTTGGCCTTCTTAAAGCCATGCAGCTCGATGGCACCATCCACTTCAGGTGCATCCCAAACCGTGCGGCCAATCGGACCTTCGTCGTCGACCTCATCAATGATGACGTCTACTTCCTTGCCGATCTTAGTCGCGAGTCGCTGTTCAGACACCTCGCGCGCGACTTCCATAAACCGGTGCCAACGCTCTTCCTTTACTTCCTCGGGCACATGGCCTTCGAGGTCGCGGGAAGGCGCGTGGACGACATTCTCATATTTGAAACAACCGACCCGGTCGATTTGGCCTTCGCGCATGAAGTCCAGCAATTGGGTGAAGTCTTCCTCCGTCTCGCCGGGGAAGCCGACGATAAAGGTCGAGCGGATCGCAAGATCAGGGCATTCTGACCGCCACTTGGCAATGCGGGCGGCCTGCTTGTCCTGATTGGCGGGGCGGCGCATGGCCTTCAACACACGCGGGCTCGCATGTTGAAACGGAATGTCGAGATAGGGTAGGATTTTACCCTCTGCCATCAGATGGATGGCCTCATCAACATGAGGGTAAGGGTAAACATAGTGCAGGCGCACCCAAGCACCTAAACTGCCCAGATCCTTGCACAAATCATAGAATTTCGCTCGATACTCGCGGTCCTTCCACGTGCTGGTGGCATAGCCAATATCGAGGCCATAGGCGGAGGTGTCTTGGCTGATCACCAACAGCTCTTTCACGCCAGCACCGACCAGCTTTTCCGCCTCTGCCATCACATGGGCGGCCGGGCGCGAGACGAGGTCGCCGCGCAGCTTCGGGATGATGCAGAAGGAGCAGCGGTTGTTGCAGCCCTCAGAAATCTTCAAATAGGCGTAGTGTCGCGGCGTCAGTTTCACGCCGCCTTCGGGCACCAGATCCAGGAATGGATCATGGCTGGGCGGTAGAGCTTCATGAACCGCGGACATCACGCTCTCATATTGCTGCGGCCCGGTAATCGCCAAGACTTTGGGATGGCGTTCGCGGATCACATCCGGCTCTGCCCCTAAACAACCTGTGACGATGACCTTACCATGCTCGGCAATGGCCTCACCAATCGCGTCCAAGCTTTCTTCGCGCGCACTATCGAGGAAGCCGCAGGTATTCACGAGCACGAGGTCCGCCCCGCTATAGTCTGGGGCAATCTGATACCCCTCCGCCCGCAAGCGCGTGATAATCCGCTCGCTATCCACCAGCGCCTTCGGGCAGCCGAGCGATACGATACCAACTTTTGGAATGGTTTTTTCAAGTGCGTCTGTCATCGGCTGGCTTTAGCGCGCGGGGCCGTGTGGGGCAAGGCGCGGTGGGGTGACTTGGATTGGGTAAGCAGACTTAGAAGCGTTTTGGTGCCCATTCTGGTCACCCAACCGCTTTTGATAGCGTGACCGGGCTATTTGTCGCGTCAAGTCCAGATTTCTTTCAGAAATCTGCCGCGTAGCGGCGCGAAGCGGACTTGACCCGTCAAATCGCCCACCAACAATTAACTGAGGCCTTTGGTGTAGGCAGGGCCTGCACCAAAGCCTTCAAGACGAAAAGCCCTGCCTTCCCTAACCTCCAAAAACCAAAACGGCGACCCCCTAAGGAATCGCCGCTGGTAATTAAATGGAAGAGAGAAAGCCTTAGTCGCGACGGCGACGAGGGCGTTCGCTGCGCTCGCGGGGTTGTTCTACCTCCTCAGGCTCCCCACGCTCAGCGCGCTCTGCTTTCAACTTTTCTTCGATGTCTTCGCCGGTCGCTTGGTCGACGACTTTCATCGACAAGCGGGTCTTGCCGCGGTCGTCAAAGCCCATCAGCTTCACCTTCACGGTGTCGCCTTCTTTGACGATTTCGCCGACGGTCGCGACTTTACGGTTTGCGAGTTGCGAGATGTGGACCAAGCCGTCCTTCGCGCCGAAGAAGTTCACAAAGGCACCAAATTCCATGACTTTGACGACTTTGCCTTCATAGACTTTGCCAACTTCGGCTTCGTCTGTGATGCTCTTCACCCACTTCACAGCGGCATCGATCTTGTCTTGATCTGCTGCGGCAACCTTCACGCTGCCATCATCTTCGATCGAGATTTTCGCGCCAGTCTTTTCCACGATTTCGCGGATGACCTTACCACCGGTGCCGATCACTTCACGGATCTTGTCGGTTGGGATCATGAAGGACACGATCTTTGGTGCAAAGGCGTTCAACTCGCCACGGGCGCCGGTCAAAGACTTAGCCATTTCGCCCAAGATGTGCATCCGGCCAGCGTGGGCACGTGTGAGGGCGACCTTCATGATCTCCTCCGTGATGCCTGCAACCTTGATGTCCATTTGAAGCGAGGTGATGCCGTTTTCGGTACCAGCGACCTTGAAGTCCATGTCGCCCAGATGATCTTCATCACCTAGAATGTCGGTCAGAACTTCGAAGCTGCCGTCATCTTGCAGCAC
>JBEIEG010000350.1:0-2681 GCA_040383035.1 Hyphomonadaceae bacterium
GTGCCGGGTCGCCCAGACCATCTCCACATCCAAGCGGTCTGCAAAGTGACTGTGTCAGGTGATGGTCAGACCGAAGTGGGCACTGGCATCCTCGAACAATTCATCATTGGCGCCTACGCACCCTTAGGACTGACTAGCCTTGCCGCAGATTAATCTTATCCCCGCGCCGACAGACATTAATGCCGAATGGCTAGCACAGCATTTAGGGCGGTCGGTATCAGGCGTTACAGCCAAGCCGGTCGGTACCGGGCAGGTCGGCGCGACCTACCGCTTCTTGTTGGCAGACACCGACCCGGACGCGCGCGGCCAAGCTTCGCTGCCCGGTTCGCTTATTGGCAAGTTCATGTCGGAGGATCCGGTCAGCCGGGCCACGGGCATTGCGCAATTGAGCTATGTCCGAGAGGTGAAATTCTACCAGACCTACGGCAATACCAAGCCCCTGCCGATACCCTTAGCAAGGTACGCCGCCATTGATGAAGCCAGCCACGAATTTGCGTTGATCATGGACGATTTTCCTGGCCATAGGCCGGGAAACCAACTTCTGCCTGCGACTCTGGAAGAGGCAAAGCTCGCGATGGTCGCAGCGGCCAGTATCCATGCGGCTTGGTGGGGCGATGCTGGGCTCGACACCCATATATGGCTAAATGGCTCGCACGCTGCTTCTGGTATGAATGTCGACGCCTTGTTTGAGATGCTGTGGCCTGCCTTTTGCGCACGCTATGGCGATCAGATCAACGATCAGATCCGCGCGACGGGCCAGGCTTATTTGGGTCGGATCAATGCGTGGATTTCACAGCGTGCGGGCCCGCGTTGCCTCACCCATGGTGACTTTCGCCCCGATAACATGCTGTTTCACGAAGGCGATGCGGCCCACCCAATCGTCATCGTTGACTGGCAAACGGCCGGGGTAGGCAATGGTGCTACCGATATTGCCTATTATCTGGGGACAGCCCTGACGCCAGAGATGCGTCGCTCGCATGAACGCGCTTTGATTGATCTGTGGATCGACCAACTCGTAAAAGCCGGCGTGCCCGAAGCCGATACCCAAAGCTTATGGGACACGTATCGGCGCGACGCCTTAGCAGGCTTCCTCATGGGCGTCCTCGCCTCCATGATCGTCGCACAAACGCCGCGCGGCGACGCCATGTTCCTAGCCATGTGTGCCCGTGCCGCCGCGATGGTTGAGGATCACGGCTCAGTTGGGTTGATTTAGGGGAAACTTCGTCAAATTAGCGCGTTGGGTTGGCGGGCGGCAACGCGCAAATAAAAATGGTGCCCAGAAGAGGACTCGAACCTCCACGCCTCGCGGCGCTGCTACCTGAAAGCAGTGCGTCTACCAATTCCGCCATCTGGGCAATGGAAGCGGGGATTTAGAGGACATGGGCGCAGGCGTCAATTGACTTATCATTGTGTGGTGCGATTTCGTCCTGCGCGGCTGACTTGCTGGAGCAAGGCAGGCTCGTCTAGATCATGCCTATGGCCAAACTGGTGATCATGGGCGTCTCTGGCGCGGGAAAAACGACCTTGGGCTCGGCTTTGGCGGCGCGTCTGGGCTGGCGCTTTCTCGACGCTGACGATTTTCATTCGCCAGAAGCCAAGGCAAAAATTGCCTCAGGCGTCACGTTAGATGAGACTGACCGCGCTGCCTGGTTGGCGCGGATAAAGCCTGTTTTCGATGAAGTGGGGGTTCCAACGGTTCTTGCATGTTCGGCGCTGAAGGCAATTCATCGCACAAGCTTAGCCCCCGACTATCTGGTGCATTTGGTGATTGGGACGGACCTCGCCCACACGCGTCTAAGTGCACGCCAAGGCCATTTTGCTGGGCCGAGCATCTTAGCCTCGCAATTTTCGACGTTGGAGACACCCGGTGATGCGCTGGCCGTCGACGCTGCACAGCCAACGGCTGCGCAGGTCGAACAGATTATTCAGGCATTTGCACTCAAATCTGTGTGAGCGATCAGAATGGGAGAGCCCGGCGGCGCTTGGAATAAGCGGTATAGCCGGCATTCACCCCTGCACGGAAACCAATGCCTGTGCGCATCGGCGCCAATGTTACCCCTTCAGCGCGCTGATACGTGACTGCAATGCCCGCAATAAAGAAGGCAGCACCTTCGACACCTGGATAACGACGGTAGATGCCGTCAGGGTTTTCTAGATTGTAAACGAGGGTGAAGACTTTGCTGGCATTACCGCCGGTGTCGAGGCCGATTGAAGGGCCTTGCCAGAAGATTTTGCGCTCCTGTCCGTCCTTCATCACCAAGGTGCCTTGGCCATAACGGACACCTACGCCAATCGCGGCGGCGTATTCATCGCCCCGAATATAGCCAACGGGGCTGCCTTGGTCTTGGAACACGCGTTCAACCGCTTGGCCGACGCTGCCGGAGGTTTTGCCAAAGAAGTTTCCGGCCGCATCGATAATCTCCTGCTGGGTGAAGCCGTCAGGATTGGCCTTTTTGGCAATAGGTGCCGCATTCGAGGACGTCATCATGTCATCGGTGGTCGGCCCTGTGGTTTGCGCAAGGGCAGGTGTTCCCAAAGCGAGGGCTGCCGCGCAGAGAATAGCAAGTTTCCGATTATTCATCATGTGGCTCCAAAATCGCCCCCTTGGCTGGTTAAAGCCAAACATGGTTAGTTTGGCGTTAAAATGGCCACAGCGTGTTCAGAACTTGGCCATCTTCAAA